>JAAXUD010000827.1 GCA_013336205.1 Lentimicrobium sp.
TTCCTCTTCTGTATCGGCCAGCAACCAGCCATTGTATGTGGTTGACGGGGTGCCTATTACAACAGAAAATCAGGGTGACCTGAACAATCAGCCTACCAATCCGCTTACAGATATTAACTTCAACGATATTGAATCCATTCAGGTATTGAAAGATGCTTCTGCTGCAGCCATTTACGGATCAAGAGCTTCCAACGGCGTAGTGCTGATCACAACTAAGAAAGGCAAAAGCGGAAAAACAAATTATCTGCTCAATTATACATTTGGTGTAAATCAGCCAAGTAACCTTCGCGAATGGTGCAACCGGGAAGAATATCTTGAATTGATTGATGAATCACTAAATAATTCAGTGGATGACAATGGTCTTATCTGGGGCTGGAAAACCCCGGATGAACTTAAGGATGTTTATATCCCAGGATGGCGCGACGGTACAGATACAGACTGGCAAAAAGAAGCCTTTCAACAGGGTTTCCTCCAGCGGGTGAACCTGTCTGCAAGCGGCGGGTCAGACAAAACACGTTTTTATACCGGCATCACTTATGATGATCAGGATGGAATTCTGATCGGAAATAACATTAAGAAGATCAGTGGTCGGCTTAACCTCGATCAGCAAGCTTCGGAACATGTATCGTTTGGCATCAATCTAAACATGGTACAAACCATGCTCGACCGGATTGTGGAAGACAATGCCTTTGCCAACCCCATACAGATGGTAGCAATCCCATCAGCACAGCCTGTTATTGACCCGGCAACCGGGCAGTACAATACCAATACCGTTTATTACAATAGCCTTATCGATTACAGGGATGCTCAGAATAAAACCGAGGTATTCAGAACTTTTGCCAACATATATGGTCAGCTGGAATTAAACAAATGGATTTCGTTCCGCTCTGAATTTGGAACAGATATCCTTTTGCAGCATGAAAAAAATTATTATGGACGCAATACCAACTGGGGCAAGCCAGCCGGCTTGTGTATCAACCGCGAGGTTAGTGTCTATAATTACAATACCAATAATTACTTCTCTTTCGATAAAACATGGGAAGGCCTCCATTCGCTCAATGTGGTTGCAGGTATGTCGTTCCAGAATTCCAGCTCGAATGGGACTTCTATGGAAGGGCGTGGTTTCATTTCCGATGATTTCAAAAATATGTCGAGTGCAGCTGAAATAACCAGTTATGCTGGCTGGGGATATGGGAACAGCTACCTTAGTTACTTTTCAAGAGCCAACTACAAGTTTAAAGACAAATACCTGCTCTCACTCAGTGGCAGGGTGGATGGTGCTTCCCGTTTCGGCAACGACAATCGCTATGGTTTCTTCCCTGCAGCCTCTCTCGGCTGGATTATGTCGGAAGAACAATTCATGAAAGAATCCGGATTTATCAGCTTTATGAAACTCCGGTTTAGTATAGGAAAGACAGGTAATTCTGAGATTGGTAACTACGCCGCCCTGGGTTTGTATGATGGAGTAAATTATGTAGGAGTTACCGGTCTTACACCTTCGCAATTGCAAAACCCTGAACTTAGCTGGGAAGAAACTATACAATCAGATTTAGGAATTGACTTTGGCTTTTTTAAAGACAGGCTCAGCGGGCAGATTGATCTGTATTACAAAAACACAACCGATATGTTGCTATATCGCTCTTTACCTGCAACAAGCGGCTATACGCAGGTGGTCATGAATGTTGGAAGCCTCAAAAACAGAGGTATTGAGTTCTCGCTGAAATCGCACAACACAACCCATTCACTTAAATGGACAACGGAGTTCAATATCGCTTTTAATAAAAACGAAGTTATAAGTATTGACGGACCTGAGATTGCCTATGGTGTAAATTATGTAATTGAAGGTGAAGAAATAGGCGTTTTCAAGCTTGCCGA
>JAAXUD010000828.1 GCA_013336205.1 Lentimicrobium sp.
CGATCAGGTCAAGTTCATGATTGAACCCTATGAAATCCTGAGAAAGGGATTTTCGCAGAACACTGTAAGAAATATCTCAAAAGCCATACGCAATAACATCAGTATATCATCCAACATTAAACCGGAAGATATCGTTAATCTGTTTAAAAACAACAAAGGAAAGCAGTTTGGACATCTCAGGGACCACGATTACCGCAGGTTTATCAGGCTTACCTATGAGTGCATTGTCAACCGCAAGGCAATCTGCTATGGCGCATTTACGGCTGAGAACACATTGTGCGCCGGAGCTATCATCGTATTCAGCCATCGTAAGGCAATATTTCTCTTTTCAGCAACCAATGACACAGCCCGTGAAAACAGTGCAATGTTTATGCTGGTCGACCACTTTATCAGAGACCTTTCAGGCAATCATCTGACCCTCGATTTTGAAGGATCGAATGATGTGAACCTTGCAAGATTTTACAAAAGTTTTGGCTCTGTGCGTGTCAATTATCCCGGGCTCAGGTTTAACCGGCTTTCATTGCCGGAAAGATTACTTATGCAGGCTTATAAATCATTTAAAAGTATCACAGGAAGGCCGGCAGGATAATAAAAAAAGGGCCATGCGGCCCTTTTAAATCATGTTGATCTTAATCTTTACTTGGTTGCCTGACCCTGAAAAGCATCAAAATCGAAGTGAAGTGTAAACCTCAGGGTATTCTCCAGCGGATTGCGCTGATCGGTTGGAATCAGGTAAGAGAAATCAAGTCCGAAAACGTTATATCTTAAGCCGGCACCCAGGGTAAAAAACTTCCTGTTACCTTTCGTCTCGTGCTCATAGAAATAACCGCCCCTGATCGCAAACTGTTTGTCATACCAGTATTCAACACCGGCACCTATGGCAATCTCGTGCATTTCTTCGGTGAACCCGCCCGGAGCATCGTAAAACGATTGATACATTCCGACAGGCACAGACACATCCGGATCTTTTCCTTTGGCAATAACAGCTTCTCCGTTATCATCATAAACCGGTTGCCCATCTTCATCAAGGGCATAAATTGGTGGAGTCGGGATCAGGAGCTTGTTAAAATCAACCATAAAGGTCAGCCTGTTGTAATCATCAACATCGAGTGTTAATGAAGGTCCCAACCTCAGGTTTGTAGGAATAAAATCGCGCTGTGTGTTATCATCTGAATAAGATATTTTTGCTCCGATGTTGCTGATGTTAACACCCCATGCAAAAAATCCTTCCATATTTTTAAATTCAAGATCATGCTGCGAATAAACAGCAACATCTGCTGCATAAGAATTTCCGGGCTTGGTTGATGCACCGCCAACACTCTGTCCCTGGGTTAAGTTAGAGTGTATGTATCTTGCAGATACAGCTCCGGAGATATTCTCAGTCAGTTTACGGGAATAGGCTCCACTGATCGCAAATTCACTCGGACGGTAATTACCGATGAGTTCACCGGTAATATCAGTAAAAGTTATATCACCCAGTGAAAAGTAAAGCAAAGATCCGGATATAACCTGATCGTTGGCCAGTTTCTTGTAACCGGTAAGGTATGCAAGGTTAATGTCACTTACCAGGGCACGAAGCCATGGGCTGTAGGATAAGGAGAATCCCATATCACTTTCGAGGTAAGTATATTTTGCGGGGTTCCAGTGCAGTGAATTGGCATCGGGTGCAGAAGAAACACCAACTTCACCCATACCACCTGAGCGGGCATCGGGGGCAATCTGTAAAAACGGAACTGCTGTTGTAATGGTATTCAGATCTTGTCCGATGTAATTGGAATCCTGTGCAACAACAGTTGCCGATGAAAAAACGATTAGCCCTGAAAATAGCGCTATCCGCAGACGGGAATTAAATCGCATACAGTAATTTTTAATTG
>JAAXUD010000021.1 GCA_013336205.1 Lentimicrobium sp.
TTCAGGTTTAATTTCAAGAGATTGATTCAGAACGCCACATCAATTTTTTATTATTTATATCCAATTCCGCTATAAACAATTGAAAAACAGGGATTAGACCTTGGAAATTGGACCTTGGAAATTGGATATTGGAAATTACCCAATACCTTCTCCAACCCCGAATCCTCCTATTCCTTTTCCAGTCTGACGCCCGCTTCAGAAATACCTTCCAGCACATCTTCCCGCATCGCCTGATTCAGACTTAATGTATAGGTTCCTGCTCTCGGAAAACGTATATTGCTGCGGATAGGGATTTGGTTATCGCGGTAACGACCGGTGCCTTTTCCAAACCAATCGCCGTCTTTAGCTGCCAGCAGACATTCAATCGTGTCGCGTGACATACCGCCTCCGGGAAATTCAGTGGTGAGAAAGAAGTAGATGTTGTTGTAGCGATACGAGGTGTTATTCCTAACGTTGATAAAAAAGCGATAGGTGCCAACCGTGTCCTCTACATTAACCTTAAATGCCATAGCTTTGTCTTTCGGCCACTTATCGTTATCAAGACTCAGGCTCTCGTCATAAAGCTTATTTCTGTCGCATGAGCATAGCAAAGCCACTATAAGCAATAATCCTGAACTAAAAAAAATGCGGCTTGTGGAACCCCGGTTCTTCTTCATGCTCTGGTAAACGCTGTTTGTCAAATTCTATTATATTAAAGCCTGATTAATGAATCTTTGTCAGGCCGGTTTTCATTTCTGTTTATCAAAACGGTTGAGGTCTTCCTGACCGACAAAATTTTCAAACTCGGCTTTTTTCTCAAGTTTCCTTGCAAAATCTTCCAGTTTGTCAATTGGCTGGCCTTTTTTATTGAGGGCGATTATTTCCTTCACTTTATCAACCGGGATCGCCATCAGGTTATTGGGGTCTGATTTATAGGCATAATAGATAACTCCTGCAAAGACATCCGTTTTCTGAGGGAAAGCATCGCCTTTTTTTGTGTTCAGGTTGGTGTCTTCGTTGGGGAATCCCCTCAAGGCTTCGGCATACGCCGCATATTCATAATTCAGACAGCATTTCAGTTTTCCGCACTGACCGGCTAGTTTCTGGGGATTAAGCGATAGTTGTTGGATTCTGGCGGCATTGGTACTTACTGTGTTAAAATTACTCAGCCAGGTTGCGCAACAGAGTTCGCGACCACAGGTGCCGATTCCGCCAAGTCGTGAGGCTTCCTGCCTGGCGCCAATCTGTCGCATTTCAATCCGTGCCTTAAATTCTTCAGCCAACAGTTTAATCAGCTCCCTGAAATCTACCCGTTCATCGGCGGTATAGAAGAAAACCGCTTTCGTGTCATCGCCCTGGTATTCAACATCGTTGAGTTTCATTTTCAGGTTGAGGTTGGTTGCTATTTCCCTTGAACGGAAAAGCGTCCTGTCTTCCTTTTCAACTGCATTTATCCATTTTTCTATATCACTCAACCGTGCCTTCCTGTATACTTTTCGGATATCTTCACGCCGGGGGTCGATGTTTTTCTTCTTCATCTGCATTCTGACAATTTCGCCGGTAAGCGAAACTATGCCGATGTCGTGTCCGGGGTTTGCTTCCACAGCAATAATATCGCCCGTGTGCAGATCGAGTTGCTCACCGGTGCACCTGAAAAAGTCTTTACGGTTGTTCTTAAAACGGACTTCGATGCAGTCAAACGGGGTATGTCCTTCCGGAAGCGGCACAAACTGCATCCAGTCGAATGTATCCAACTTGCTGCAACCGTGATGGAAAATATGGTCGTTTTTGTGAATCAGGCTGGGTTGGTGGCAACAACCTCTGGTAACAAAGTGATTTTTATCAGGTGATATTTTGTCAGCTTCTTCCATGTGAATTGAATTTTATGCAGATCCTCGCCGGGCGTAGCCTTTTGGGATGTAATATATTGAATGTGAACGTTAAATAAGTTTGTCCACGGCTGGCACAAATTTACACTTTTTTGTTTAACCTGTAAGCAAAAAAGCTGAAGGAAGGTGTGAGGTGCTTTGGTGCTTTTTGGTTGTATTTTTGGCGAATTTCTGTCATATTTTCTCGAAACCCGCCCTAAAGGATCCCGGCTTGCGCGCGTCCCCCGACGCGTGCCACGGCATTGCTTTTTAGCACGCATCCGGTTTTGCTGCACTCTTTCAGCTCAAATTCCACACTAATATTGACTTCTTCGCGCTTTTTTGTTTTCTTTACTTTTTGCTTGACCAAAAAGTAACAAAAAGTCAAGGCTTTCTAAAAAAGGCTAAAATCAGGCGAGCGAATTTGGCAGGAAGAAATGAGGTTGGACCCGACCTCGCTCTACTTTCTTTTCTTGTACACTTTTCTTTTGAGCTTCGCTAAACCTTGTCGGTTGCATTTCTTCTTTAACGTTCGCTGCCTGATTTCTTAACGCCTTTTCTAGAAGGCCGGTCCCTTTGTCCTTAATCTTAACGAAGTTAAAATGAATATCCAGGTCAGATTATTCAATGATAAGTGCTTTAGTCAGACAAATAAAGTTAGATATTTTTCAATTTTTCTTTGTTTATGCCTTTTCATAGATTTCTCAAAATTGAAACAGCCTCTTAATTCCTGGAAAAAATATTACCCTGGCTTTTTATTTAAAATAGTACAGCCTGACTCAGTCTTTTTTCGCTTTTATTTTCAACCATTTCATTGATTGCAGCGAAAGATCCATAAATAAAATATTAGCACTTCCATTCCTTTCGATGTGATAATAGGCTTTGTTAAATTCATCATAAAGACTGGCTGCGTTCTGTGGATGGACAAACGGCGTAAAATCGTTGATAAACTTTAACTCTTCTCCTTCAGCCCTCACCTGATCCTGCCCGCCAGCCCTGTTGTTGATGCAATACCTGATCACATTCATTGCATACGACATCAGGCTTTTCTGCTTTTCACGCCCCAGCGAACTGAATTCAGTGGTCATTAGGCTGATTTCACGGATATCGTTGCGAAAGCAAAGTCGCATCCATTTCCTGAAAAACTCGAAATTGGCCTTGCCTGACTCGCCTGTTTCCAGAATCTTTACTGCGGCATTCAGGTTGCCTTCTGCCAGGTATTTAACCTCACTGGCCTCTGCTGGTGTGCAATTTGCACGGGTAGTAAGGGCATCGACCAACTCCTGGTCACTGAGCCGGTTAAATTTAACCAATTGGGTGCGTGATAAGATGGTTGGCAGAATCTGATCCGATTGCTGCGAAATCAGGATGAACAGCGTTTTGTCGGGTGGTTCTTCAAGGATTTTCAGAATTTTGGGAGCAGCTGAATGGAAAAGTTTTTCTACCATCCATATAATCATAACCTTATATTCCGATTCATAGGATTTATAACTCAGTGTCCTGATGATTTCGTTGCAATCTTCAGCGTTAATAATTCCCTGTTTGTTTTCAAGGTTGATATGCTGAAACCAGTCGAGCAACCCGAATACGGCTTTTCTTTCGCTGATAATGGACCGCCACTGATTTATAAATAACTTACTCAGCGGCTTATCGGTAATTTCCTTTGTTTTGGCAATCGGGTAAATAAAGTGGAGATCAGGATGGATAAGTTTCTCATACTTGATGCATGATTTACAAACGCCACAGGAGTCTTCATCGCTGCGCTGCAGGCAGTTTACGTATTGAGCATAGGCCAGGGCCATTGATAACTTTCCGGAACCTTCCGGTCCCAGGAATAGCTGCGCATGACTTACCCGGTTATCCCTGACCGAACGTCTTAACCTGTCTTTGATTGCTTCCTGTCCTGTTATTTCACTGAATTTCATGCCGGATACTGCGCTGTTTGAACTGCTAAATTAGTGGTTTTGGTCAATGAATTATTAGTTTAGCAGAACCATTCCACTTTTCTCCTTTTATATTGACCAGGTAAATACCAGGTTCAAGTTGATTAACAGGGATTAAAATAGTTGAACTGTCTGCAACCAGGTACTTAAGTACAATTCTACCCTGCAAATCATTTATGACTACTTCTCTGGCCACATCTGCAGATGAAGCAATTTCAATATTGATAAAGTCAGCAGCAGGGTTAGGGTAAAGTCTGAATTTTTCTTCTGATAATTCTTCCAGGCCTGTACAGTTGTCAACATGAATCAGGTTGTCAAGGGTGAAGGTATTGGTGTTGAGGCCATCGTTAACCGTCAGGCTGACAGAAAAGGAGCCTGCGATTTCATATTTTATCGTTGGCACCGGGCCTGACCAGGTTGCCGGCGTACCTCCCTCAAATGCCCATTGATAGCTCAGGGGCATTCCACTAGATAAGGGTTCAAAGCCGATGCTGGTGCCTTTGCAGAGCTGAGTGGCTTCAGGACTGAAAACAACAGAAAGCGGCGCTGTATCATAGCCCAGGAAATTAAGATAACGTTGCATCAGTTCTAATCTTCCGGGGCCGTCGTACATAAAAGTACCGCCAAATTCGATGGTAGAGGCTATTGTTTTGTAATAACCAGAGTCCAGAGCAACCACAAAATCAAGGGCTGAGTTTTTATCGCGGAACCAGGGTACAGCCGGCTCCAGGGGAAGCAGGTTTTCGCCCCGTTTCCAATCGCCAAGATATTCAATATGAATTCCTTCGGCAGGTGTACCTGCTAACCCAATCAGCGAGTCAGCAGGGGCGGGCCAGGCCAGGCTGGAACCGTCAACCCTGAGTCGCGTCCGCAATGCAGTAGCCGGATCCTGTTTGAAAAAAGCACCACCTTCGAGGTAAAGCTTGCCGCCCTGATTTAAAAATGCAACCATCAGGCTATCATCCGAGGGCTTCAATGTATAGTTTTGTGTAAAGAAGCCCAGTGACATAAAGGCAATGTCATAATTCAAAACACTGGGGTCTATAGACTCAATCAGGTCGGAGCCGATGTTTAACTGACTGAGGGAACTGGCAATATGGACCGCTGAATTATGGTTCTTGTCGAGGTCAATAATCATCACCGGGTTTCCGCCCAGCACAAGTTGAAAATTACCGGTAAAAAGGATTCCCTGTTCGTTCCGGACTTCCAGTTTGAGGATAATTTGCCGGCCAAATGGAGCAGCATCATTTACCTTTAATGTATATACAGCACTTTTCTTTGAAAAACTTTTCAGTTCACCGATCTGTATTTCCCGGTTGCCATTAATGGCCGCAAAGGGATCGCTGATATTCAGTGTTGTCGATAGATTTCCGGCACTGGCATTGCCGTAGTTGAAAATGTTAAAGACCAGCGGAAATTCTTCGCCCGGAAAGGCAGTGAGATCATCACCATCCGCTACCAAAGGCGGCGAAACAACCACCACCGGCAGCTCAACCGCAAACTCAGCAGATTTTTGCAGGGATATTGCCCCGGAGGTTAATTCCGCTTTAATCCTGGCAATTTGAGGCGAACTGATGGTATCGGAAATCGAAAGGCTGAAAACACCGGATATTACAACGGAATTTCCATGTAAAATTTCTATACCCGAAACCGGTTCCCCGACCAGTGAAGCATTCGATGAAGCTTTACGGAGGCTGAGATTTAAATTACTGACAGGTTGAGTTCCGTGATTTTTTATTTCCACCTCCAGGGGCAGGGTACTTCCCGGTGCTGCCACCTGAAGGGAATCTGCCGTTCTCACCAAAATTTCGAATCCGGTGGTAATCAATAGTTTTTTCTCAGCCTGCAAGCGGTATTTATCTGTTGCGGTTATTATGAGTTCATCTGAAAATAGGAGACTCTCCGGCGAAATGCTTAGTTCACCATCTTCAGTCAGTGAAATGCCCTGTGGTAACTTTGAAGGAGAAAAGCCGGTTGTTTGCCCTTCATTGACTTTTTTACCACTTCGAGCACTCAGCAGGATATCCTGTCGGCTTCCATTGCTGATTCCAATAACAGGTTTTATTCCATCAGCCATTTCTGACTGACCGTATTTGAAATCAATATTTCCATCAGGTTTAACAGAAATGGTAAAAATCGCATAGTTGTTACCTTCGGCGTCAGAGATTCTCCAGTTGAAATTTACCTCTTCAGGTGCAACTTCTACCGACATAAAATCGGCTTCATTATGCAGGGCCAGGTCCTTGTTCATAAAGGCAGCAATCGCTTTGATCTGGCGCAGGTAAGGTTCGTCGAACAGCAGGTAATAATAGGGCATGTCCTGGTGGTCGAACATCAGGTAGCCGTTTACATGCATGTAAAGTGTATCGTATAAATTTCCGTAAAACGGGAAGCTGAAGGGTAATGGAACAGCTGCAAAGCCTGTAGCAGGGTTGGTGGGCGTTACCGGATTCCCGGCGGGTGTTGCGTAGGATTCAACTCCATCGGATTCGGTATAAATATGCTTTAGATTCCAGGTGTATGGAGGATAACCTCCTGTTGCGGTAAATGTTTTTGTCAAAGGAATTCCGGGCGTTACCAATACAGGACCTCCGGGTTGAATCAATATGGGTTCCACTTCGGTGGGAGCGACCACAGAGGCAATGGTTTTGCCATTGTTTACCAGGGGAAGCGGCGTATCTGCACTAATAGATTCTGCCGGATCCGAACTGCTGTAATTGATTACGGAATAATTGAGCAGCATTCCAACGCCCGAGCTGTCCGGGTCATTTTCATCAATAACCAGAAAATATCTGGCAGGAATACCTGGTTTGATATAGCTCAGCAGGGGGGTGATGTCAAGGCCGAGTTCGAGCGTTTTGCCGGAGGGAAGTTGACTGCCTGACATGAAAAAATCACCGCCCTGGTTGTTAAAAACGGAGAACGAGAGTGTATGTTCAGGATAATAGCGCGCAGTATCAGAACTTATGCCGGCGGTAAGCCGGATGCATCCCCTTTTGTTATGCTGAATGGTAGCTTTTGCTGTTAACAGCGGATGATAGTCAGCGTCAGGATGCAGTATATGGGTGGAATTGTTCCAGACTCCTCCTTCTCCGTATTTGAGGGCGAGTGTGCGGTAGAGCATGTAGCAGAATCCTTCGTCTCCCCAATAAGGTCCGTAGGAATTAACAAATTTCAGGCCGCCGATTTCCCAGTCTTTCATATCAACAATGCCATCGCCGGTAATGTCAAGATCATTGGTAAATTGTCCGTCATTATTTATATCCAGCCGGATGGAGTCGTTGTAGCCAACAATTGTAAGCGCATGTGAGGCGATCGGTTGAAATTCATACTGGACATATTTACCGGCTTCCGGGGTTCCTTCGGGTAATGGCAGCATGTTCGACATACCTGCATAATAGTTGGCAACTCCCCCGACATCAGACCCGTCCAGGTGATTGTGCAGCCAGTGTTTCAGTATCAGCAAGCCTTCCGGCGTAGCAACATTAATTGAGCTGATCCCTGAAATGCGGTTACTCATGGCCTGCAGGTATCCTTCATAGCCGTTCATCCAATAGTATTGGTCGTCCATTGTTATCGGGCCATAGATGTCTTCTGTCGGATTTCCGGCATCGTACAAAATATCGAAGGTGTGGAAGTAGTTAACGCCCTCGCCATAATAGGGAAGGGTGGCGTTCATGAAATTCCATACAAAATGATCAGGATACAGATTGATGGAAGTATCCGCAGGCAGATTGCGCAGGCGGTTGATTTCGTAGCAGAAATTATAGGCAACCGAAGCTGCTTGCCCGCAACTGGCGCCGTTTTGTGAGAAAACCGGCCTCAGGTATGGTTGACCTGAATTGTCGTGAGCGGAAGGTAATTCAATGTCGCGGCTTTGCGGGGACATTTTCAGGCGTGGATAGTCGGCAAATTCCTGGCCCGACTGCAGGCTGCGTTCCATGCTTCCCTTTGTCTGGCGCTGAGCATCGGTAAAAGGCGTAGCGGTTTTCTGACAAAAACTGCTCACGGTGTAAAACACGGTGAGCAGTATGATAATGGCTATGTTTCTCATCTTAAAAGTACAGTTCCGGCAATGTAAGAGCCAGATTAGTCCAAAAACAGTATTAATTCATTGGTTTGAGTCTTTGAATCTGCTAATCAAAACTTTGCATTGATATTAATTCTACTCAAATAAACAATTCTGAGCAGTATATTGTTGGTAGAATCTGAGTTTTTAACAGTTAGTCTTAAGTCAGTAAAGGAATTTTGAAACAAAAAATGGCTCTTCTGACTTGTCGTGCCAAATCACCACAATTAATTCAGGTAAGTTCTGGCCTATAACACGAGTTTGCAAATCCCGCAAATCATTAAGCCCATTCCCGAATCTATAATTACTTTAGACTTTTTACTTTTTACTTTAGACTTTATCTTTGCCTATATCCCTCCGCCATTTCCTTCTTTAACTTTTGGGGCGCACACCCTGGCCGACAGAAATTCGCGGTTCATGCGGGCAATATTGCTTATCGAAATTTCTTTCGGGCATTCAGCCTCACAGGCGCCGGTGTTGGTGCAATTTCCAAAACCCTGTTTGTCCATTTCTGCGACCATTGCCTGCACACGCTCTGCCGCTTCGATACGGCCCTGGGGCAGTAAGGCAAACTGTGAAACCTTGGCTGAAACAAACAACATGGCCGAGGCATTTTTACAGGCGGCAACACAGGCGCCACAACCAATACAGGCAGCAGCATCCATAGAAAGGTCGGCGTTTATTTTAGAGATAGGAATGGCATTGGCATCAGGAATGCCACCTGTATTTACTGAAACGTAGCCACCAGCCTGAATAATTTTATCAAAGGCAGTCCGGTCAACGATCAGGTCTTTCAGCACGGGGAAAGGACGTGCCCGCCATGGTTCAATTACTATGGTATCGCCATCTTTAAACCTTCGCATATGCAGTTGACAGGTGGTTACAGCCTTATCGGGACCATGCGGCCGGCCATTAATGTACATGCTACATGCTCCGCATATACCTTCGCGGCAATCGTGGTCGAAAGCTACCGGGTCTTCACCTTTTAATACCAACGACTCGTTGAGCACATCCATCATTTCAAGAAAAGAGCTGCTGGCCGAAATGTCATTCACTTTGTAAGTGACAAATCTGCCTTTGCTTGCGGCGTTTTTCTGACGCCATATTTTGAGTGTTAAATTCATGTTCAGCGGTTTTTACTTGTAATTCCTCTGTTTTACTTCCACAAACTCGTAATCGAGCGATTCCTTGTTCAACTTTGGCTCGGAATTTTCGCCTGTAAACTCCCAGGCGGAAGCATACATAAATTCCTCATCGTTGCGGAGTGCTTCTCCTTCAGGAGTTTGATATTCTTCGCGGAAATGACCACCGCACGATTCGTTGCGGTTGAGTGCATCACGGGCCATCAGTTCACCCAATTCAATGAAATCGGCAACACGGCCTGCTTTTTCAAGTTCCGGGTTAATTTCTCCGGCTTCGCCGGAAATCTTCACATCTTTCCAGAATTCTTCCCGAAGTCTGGCTATATCAACTATTGCTTTTTTCAGTCCGGCTTCATTGCGGGCCATGCCTACGTTTTCCCACATTATCAGGCCAAGCCTTTTGTGGAAGCTGTCAACCGTTTGCGTGCCTTTTACATTTAACAAACGGTTCAGCCTGTCGGTGGCTTCTTTTTCAGTTTGTTTAAATTCGGGCAGATCTGTGGAGAAATTAGGCACCCTGATCTGATCTGCAAGGTAATTCTGAATAGTATAGGGCAATACAAAATAGCCGTCGGCCAATCCCTGCATAAGGGCAGAGGCGCCAAGCCGGTTTGCTCCGTGATCGCTGAAGTTGGCTTCGCCGATAGCATAAAGGCCTGGTATTGAAGTCATCAGTTCGTAATCGACCCAGAGTCCGCCCATAGTATAATGCACGGCTGGGTAAATCATCATGGGTGTTTTATAGGGATTTTCGTCTACAATTTTCTCATACATCTGGAACAGGTTGCCATAACGGGCTTCAATGGTGCCTTTGCCAAGGCGATTGATAGAATCGCTGAAATCGAGGTAAACCGCCAGACCTGTTTCGCCAACACCAAAGCCTGCATCACAACGCTCTTTAGCAGCGCGAGAGGCCACATCACGTGGAACCAGGTTTCCGAAAGCCGGATAACGGCGTTCGAGGTAATAGTCACGGTCTTCTTCGGCAAGTGCGGTAGGCAGGAGCTTTCCGTGCCTTATTTTTTCTGCATCTTCTTTCTTTTTCGGAACCCAGATGCGGCCATCATTGCGGAGGCTTTCACTCATCAGGGTTAGTTTTGACTGGAAATCACCATGCACCGGAATACAGGTCGGGTGAATCTGCGTGAAGCATGGATTGCCAAAATAGGCGCCCCGCTTGTGTGCTTTCCATATGGCGGTTGTATTGGAACCCATGGCATTGGTAGAAAGGAAGAATACATTTCCATAACCTCCGGTTGCCAGCACAACGGCATGGGCAGCATGACGTTCAATTTCTCCGGTTACCAGGTTACGGACAATGATTCCGCGAGCTTTGCCGTCGACCAATACCACATCAAGCATTTCATGACGGGTGAACAATTCAACGTTGCCTTTTTTCACCTGACGGCTCAGCGCGCTGTAAGCACCCAGCAGCAATTGCTGTCCGGTCTGTCCCCTGGCATAAAAGGTACGCGATACCTGGGCTCCGCCAAATGAGCGGTTGTCGAGCAATCCGCCATATTCACGGGCAAAGGGTACGCCTTGAGCGACGCACTGATCAATGATGCTGTTGCTTACTTCGGCCAGGCGGTGTACGTTTGATTCACGGGCACGGTAATCACCTCCTTTTATAGTATCATAAAACAAGCGGTAAACGCTATCGCCATCGTTCTGATAATTCTTTGCTGCATTGATCCCTCCCTGGGCTGCAATGCTGTGCGCGCGCCGTGGGCTGTCCTGGTAACAGTAATTTTTCACTTTGAAACCAAGCTCAGCCAGACTTGCTGCTGCAGAGGCTCCGGCAAGACCGGTGCCAACCACGATAATTTCAAGGCGGCGTTTATTAGATGGGTTTACAAGGTTAATATGGGCCTTGTAATCAGTCCATTTTTGCGGCAGGGGGCCTTTGGGTATCTTTGAGTTTATTTCAGCCATTTCGCTTAAACTTTGAATTTCAGTAATTTATTGATTGATGTAAATAAGAACCGGAATCAGGATAAAACCACCGGCGATCAGAATTGCCAGTGCCCTGCTGATGCCGAATGCGACCGGGGTGTATTTGCCATGGTTAAGTCCAAGCGATTGCAGGGCTGAATGAAACGCATGGTCGAGATGGAAGCCCAGAAACAACAACCACACTACATACATCAGCACATAGGGCAACTCTTTAAACTGCTCAATCACCAATATTCCCATGTCTTCATAGTGTTCACCATTGATCAGGATAGCTTCCAGTTCGCCGAACTTTGCCTTGAAAAAGAAATTAAAAAGGTGAATGACCAGAAAGGCAAGAATAACTGCGCCGGTGTGAATCATAAACTTGGAGAAAAACGAGGTTTGGGAGTAACCTTCCACTTTATACCTGGTTGGTCGGGCCATCCAGTTTTGAACCTGGAGGATTACTCCAACGATAATATGAAGGATAATCCCGCCAAACAGCACGATCTGGAAAACCTGGATTACAGGATTGGTTCCCATAAAGTGGGCTGCGATGTTAAACAACTCCCTTGATCCATCAAAAAGGAGCAATAGATTAATGCTCAGGTGCACAATCAGGAAACTGATGAGGAATAATCCCGCCAGTGCCATAATTACCTTTTTGGTAACGGATGAGTACTTGAATGCCATAGGATATATTGATTATTGTGAAAAATTACTTTAAGTTAACAGATTAACAGATGATTAATAGTAAATTTGCTATCTGTACTGGTATTGGGGTTTTTCGATATATCAGTGGAACAAAATTAACCATTAACAATCCAATTGCAAGTAAAACTCAGCATATAATCATTCTAAATTACATTTTATGCGCTATCAGCCAATTTCTTCCGACCTCTTTGTACGCAATCGTTTAAAACTTGAAAAGAAGCTTAAACCCAATTCACTGGCGGTAATTCTTTCCAATGATGAGATGCCGCGCAACGGCGATCAATGTTTTCCGTTCAGGCAGCACAGTGATATGTTTTACCTTACCGGCCTCGACCAGGAAAAATGCGTTTTGACTTTATTTCCGAATCATCCCGTTGAGGCGATGCGGGAAATAGTCTTTACAGTAAAGACCAATGATATGATGGTAACCTGGTACGGGCATAAATATACGCTTGATGAAGCAAGTCGTATATCGGGTGTTGGTACGATTAAATGGCTTGATGATTTTGAAGGGGTTTTCAGGGAACTGATGTCCCGTGCCGGACTGGTTTATCTTAACCAGAACGAAAATCCGCGCTTCACTACTGATGTTCCTTCGCGCGATCTGCGGTTTATGCAGCAACTCAGAAATGATTACCCCTTGCATAATTTTGAACGGCTTGCTCCTTTAATGACCGAGCTCAGGCTGGTTAAGGAGAATGAAGAAATAGAGCAGATGATTAAAGCCTGCGATATAACCGGTAAAGCATTTAACCGGGTGCTTGCATTTGTGAAGCCCGGCCTTATGGAATATGAGGTAGAAGCTGAAATTACACATGAATTTATCCGGAACGGAGCCAGTGGACATGCTTACCCGCCAATTATAGCATCCGGCGCAGATACCTGCATTCTTCATTATAACAACAATGACAAGCGGTGTAAAGATGGTGATTTGCTGCTGTTGGATTTTGGGGCTGAATATGCCAACTATGCCGGTGACTGTACCCGCACCATTCCGGTAAACGGCAGATTCACAGCCCGGCAGCGCCAGGTTTATGAAGCCGTTTTACGCGTACTTCGTAAAGCTTCCCATATGCTGGTGCCCGGAACAACGATTGATAAATATCATGCTGAGGTATGTAAAATAGTTGAAAAGGAACTGATCGGGCTGGGCCTTTTTACTGAAGAGGATGTGCTGAATCAGAACCCGGCAAGCCCCTTGTTTTTTAAGTATTATATGCACGGTACCTCTCATTTTATGGGTCTGGATGTGCACGATGTGGGAACCAAGCAGCAACAACTTGTTAAAGGAATGGTGCTCAGTTGCGAACCGGCCATTTATATTCCGGAGGAAGGCATAGGCATTCGTCTTGAAAACGACATTGTAGTGGACGATGAACCACTCGACCTGATGGTGCATATTCCGATTGAGCCGGATGAGATTGAGGCTTTGATGGAGAGGAGACTGAGAGAATGAGGGACTGAGAGACGAAGAGACCAAGGGACAAAGGGACGGGGAGACAAGGAGAAGGAAATTTCTAAAGTCTAATATCCAATGTCTAATTTTAACATTGAGAAGAACGAGGTGGCTGAGTGTTTTGCGAATTAATCATTGGTTAGAAAGTGCAATTCCGATTTCGCAAAATGTATCGAAGCTACCGGCTGACTGAGAGACTCAGAGACTAAGGGACTGAGAGAAATGTCCAATTTTAACATTGAGAAGAACGAGGTGGCTGAGTGTTTTGCGAATTAATCATTGGTTAGAAAGTGCAATTTCGATTTCGCAAAATGTATCGAAGCTACCGGCTGACTGAGAGACTAAGGGACTGAGAGAAATGTCCAATTTCCAATTTCCAAAAACCAAATAAGAAAGACCGGGGGTTGAGTGATTTGCTTTTCGTATGACGATTAGGAGCAAAGTGGACTAGGAGACTAGGAGATATAGAGACTGATGAACTGAGAGACTGAAGGATTAAGTGACTAAAAGACAAGGAGACAAGGAGACGAAGAAACAATAAACAAATTTCAAGACG
>JAAXUD010000280.1 GCA_013336205.1 Lentimicrobium sp.
ATGGCCATAGAGGCTAAATTCGATCAAAAACTTGTGAAAACAACTGTATATAAGCTTTTTACATCAACATACCCTGAATTACCTCTGCGGTTTGTATTTATGTCACCCTTTGATGAAGACTTTTTCAGGCAGTTAAATTAAGGGCAAAAGGTGCTTCTGTAATGCACTATCATCGCTTACTTCAAAACAACTCAATAACCCCACACGGAGAAATGCGAATTGAAAATCAGTGACAACAATTGGTCTATAAAGTAGCAGGCGATTTATGGAATCAGAGCGTTTCAATAATCCTGATCAATTCTTCCCTGGTTTTACCAAGCTTGAGTTGAAGTTTTAACAACATCTCTTCTTTTTTTCCTTCATCAAACAGGAGGTCATTATCGAATAGGTATCCAAATTTTTCCTTCAACTTATTTTTTTTCTCGTTCCAATTACCTGTTGTATATGAAGATTCCATTTGAATATAATTTTTAGATTTCCCTGGCCTGAATATGCAAATCAGAGTTTAATTTTATATTGGTAAAAGTGCACTTTTTTTTAATCCGGAATTTTATACAATTATAGGAAACATTTACATAATTCACACTATAAAGATTTGAAAACCGCTATTATCAGGGCATTGTTATACGCTATGCTGAAAGGTGTGATTTCAAACAGCAAAAGTGGACTTTTGGGTCCACCAGAAAAAATTGAATTATAGCCGGGTGCGCATTGAGCGATTTCTCACTTACCCAAATTGCAGAACTCGGGTTATTGTTATTTTTTATTGTCGGTCGTTAAATCACTCAAGGCTTTGCCAAGCTCATTCAAATCATGGTTAAATTCACTTTTAAATGAAGCCCAGTTGCTTTTTCTTTTCTCGTAATTCACGATTTTGGCTTTCAGATTTTTATTTTGCTGTTCCAGTTTAGCAATCTTTTCAGCATAAACCGCATCAAACTTACCATTCGATGAACTCCGCTTGTTTTTCAAATCAGCGATGCTGAGTTCATTG
Organism: Lentimicrobium sp.; assembly: GCA_013336205.1. GTDB lineage: Bacteria > Bacteroidota > Bacteroidia > Bacteroidales > Lentimicrobiaceae > Lentimicrobium. Next base: position 995 of record JAAXUD010000280.1, read on the forward strand.
ATCCTGATTTTCTCTTCGGATTCAATTTTGAATGCGGCCCATTCTTCTGCCGTTGCCGCCTTCTGTGCTTCTTTCAGTTCCATCCTGGCACTGTCTACTTTTGCCTGGGCAGCTGCTTCTTCAGGCGTTACGGGAGCTGAATTGCATGCAGTAAATAGAGCGCCTGCTGAGATTATTGCTGCAATTACAAGGGTATAAACTGGCATTTTCATCTGGCTGATTCTTTTAGTGGTAAATATTTTCCGGGGATAATAAATTTCTGTTTACTGAAGACTTCACTTTATCCGGGTTATTAAATAATCCCATTTAAAGGGTAGAAATAATTTCAATAAGCTCCTCTTTTGTTTTCCCTAATTTAATTTCAAGCTTTCCCAGCATTTCGTCATTCTTACCTTCTTCAAACAGCGGGTCATTACCTGATAAGCAATCTAATTTTTGTTTTAGCTCCCCTTTTTTCTCATTCCAGCTTCCTTTTTCTCCTGTAGTATTCATTTCGTAAGTTTTTAATTTCCGCAATGGCGGAATAAATGTCAATTATTTTTATAATACAAAGATGAGCATGCACACAATGGATTGTGTTACACAATTCAGGTAAAGAATTTACATCATTCACACATTGGCCTGAATAACAACCATTAAGTCACCCTGAGTATTATTGATAAGTCCGAAAACCTTATAATTATGCATTAAAAAAAGCGGATTTCTATCCCGCTTTTTAATAAATGTACAATTTAAGATTACTTTTTATTGTCAACAGTAAGGTCTTTGAGCGCTTGTCCGAGTTCATCCATATCGTGATTAAATTCACGTTTGAATGTTTCCCAATCAGATTGACTTTTTTCATAAGCATTCATCCTGTCCTGAAGATCCTTGTTTTGTTTTTCAAGCGTCTGAATCCTGGCTTTATAGAGTGGGTCCAGTACCTCGCCCGGCTTATTCATTTTTAAAGTTAATTCAGCAATACGTTTCTCATTATTTTTAATTTTCAAATCAGCCTCAGTTTTAAATGCAGCCCATTCTTCAGCGGTTGCAACATTCTGTACTTCAGCATTTGCATTGTTCTGCGCTTCATTTAAATTTTCCTGTGCATCCTGCAATTCCGCCTGTGCATCTTCTTCTTTCTGAGTTGATGATTTGCAAGCCGTGAATACTGATCCTGCAATAAGCATTGAAGCCACTGCGATCATAAAGATTGATTTTTTCATTTTAAATAATTATTTGGTGTTGGTTTTTATTGATTTGAATGATTGTAAAAAGTGACGCCTGGTGAATAATTCATCCAGACGTCAATTCTTATAGAATTAATTGACATTAAAGCCCTGCTATCAGTTTCTTCAGTTCGTCTTTTGTTTTACCAAGCTTTTTCTGAAGCCTTCCCAGCATTTCGTCTTCTTTGCCTTCATCAAACAGAAGGTCATTATCGGTCAGAAATCCAAATTTCTGTTTGAGTTTGCCTTTTTGCTCATTCCAGTTTCCTTTTATTTCGGTGGTATTCATTTTGTTTATTTTTAAAGTCCGCAACTGACGGATCAAGTGTGAATTTATTTTCACATTACAAAGATGAAAAGTATTGTTAATGAAAGTATTACACAATTTCATTTCAGGCTTACATCATTCACACATCAGGAGATATCCGGCTAATATTTATTTACAATTCCAGGTAGTTTGGGGTAAATAATTTTTCCTGAAAAAACAGGAAGTCTGAAGCGCAAATTGGGTAACCAATAATTTAATTCCAGGGATAATAGTCCGGAAGTTTGGATTATCCGGAAGATTGGATCAGAAACCGGGAAGTTAATTCCGATGACGGATTATATACTTAAGCCTAAAATTACTTATAGCGATTGTTCGCTTCACCCCAATTGCCCAATATCGGTTAAATATTAAAAGCCAGTTTGATTCCTTCAATCAGCATATTTACGCCAAGTACCCCTAATATAATCCCCATGATCTTGCCTATGATCACGAAATTCTTGCTGCCTACAAGCCTGATAATGTATTTGCTGTAAATAAACGCCAGGTAAGTCAGGTAAATGATTAGTCCAAAAATCAGAACCATCAACAGTACATGAAAAAAGTTAGCTTTAACCACGAAATTCATAGCGGTAACAATGGTTCCCGGTCCGGCCAGGATTGGAATTGCCAGCGGTGAGATGGCGACTCCATCATCAAAAGCTGTTTTTTCATTCTGATGAATACTTGATTTTTTGGATTGGAGCATCTCAAAACCAATAAAGAAGATCAGGACACCTCCAAATACTTTAAATGCAGGAATGGTTAATCCGAATATTTCAAAAATGTATTTACCAGCCAGAATAAATGCCAGTCCGATAATAAAAGCTACCAGCGTCGCAGTTTTCGCTATTTCTTTCTTTTTTTTCTCGTTGGCGGTTTCTGTTAATTTTACAAAAACAGGAATATTTACAATGGGGTTCATAATGGCAAAAAATGCCATAAATACCGTTAAGGAATAGCTCCAGTAATTTTCCATATTATTCGGATAGTTCGTAAAGGCGGAGCTGGTTACGCAACGAAATTATTTCGTTCTGCATTGCTCTTATGCGGTCAAGCATATGTGAAATGGTTTCAATGCCCTCGATATTTATATCTAGTTCATAATAGAAACGAATGAATTTCTCCACCTGCGGAAGTTGCTCCGCATCAATAAATCCAGACTGCCCGATGGTAGTTATTTCTATAAGCCCGTTTTGCTGCAACGAACTGATAAAAGAAATCTCAATGTTGTGACTGGCACATAACTCATCAACGGCAACTAAAAATGCGGTTTGCATGGCTAATGTTTTAAGATTTTGATAATTCGGTAAATAACTCCTTTTGTTTGTCGGTTAATCCGGTTGGCATTTTGATGTTCCAGGTGACAATAAAATCGCCAAAATGGCCTTCGTTTTTATATACAGGGAATCCTTTGCCCTTCAGTTTTACCTTACTGCCATTTTGCGTTTCAGGCGCTACTTTCAGTTTTACCTGGCCATCTAATGTATCGATGGTAATTTCACCTCCCAGCACTGCTGTGTATAAATCAAGATCTGCGGTCGCGTATAAATTGTCACCTGATCGTTTAATGCTTTCGTGATTGGCGATTGAAAATGAAATATACAAATCGCCGTTTGGTCCGTTGTTTCTCCCTGGACCACCATGTCCGGGGATTTTAATGGTTTGCCCGTTTTCGATCCCGGCAGGGATTGTAATTCTTATTTTTTTGCCATTAACTGTTAGTGTTTGTTTCCGGGTTGTAAAAGCATCGATTAGACTCAGTTGTAATTCGGCTTTAAAATCTTCGCCGCGGTACCTGGCCTGTCTGCTTCTGCCGGCTTCTGCTGATCCGCCAAACAGGGTTTCGAAGAAGTCGGAGAAATCACTTTCAGATTGCCCACCCGAGAACCTTTGTCCACCCCGGTTTGATGATTGTTCGCGGTATTGATTCTGTTTTTCAAATTCTCCGGCATGCTGCCAGTCTTTTCCGTACTCATCAAATTTCCTGCGTTTTTCGGGATCACTCAGCACTTCGTTGGCTTCATTGATTTGCTGAAAATTCTTTTTTGCATCCTTATCGTTGGGATTTAAATCGGGATGATACTTTCGCGCTAATTTCCGGTAGGCGCTTTTAATGTCCTTCGGACTTGCGGTTTTTTCTACGCCGAGAATTTTATAATAATCCACGAAATCCATGATTTTGGGGCTTTGGGGAAGGAAAAGGGGTGAAAAGGATAGTGTTGTTATACTTCTGATGCCAAAATAGTCAGCCTGGCGAATTCTGCATTCACGAATTTTACCAGAAAATAAACTGCGACCGTTTCTTCAGGTGCAGATATTTCAAA
>JAAXUD010000022.1 GCA_013336205.1 Lentimicrobium sp.
TGGTGTATACATTCCTGTTATCAGGACTCAGCGCGCCGCCAACAATCACCAGGTTCCCTTTTGGATTTTGACTGAAAATTATTCCGGAACAAAATAGCAGGGTCAGAATTAATACTGATTTTTTTCTCATTCGGGGTTATTTAATTTTTTATAAATCTGCCGGAAGCAATTGTCTGGTTGAACCTGTCATTCAATCGGATAATGTAAACTCCGGGAGCAGATTCTTTCATGTTGATACTATTTACATTGCCGGTAATACGACCGGTTTTCAGCACTTTACCCTCAATCCCCGTTATTGTCCATGTAGTTGCGCCAGTTGCCATAGGAAATGTGAGCACATCAACAACCGGATTCGGGTAAACCTGCATCTGCAGCATTGCGGCCTTTTGTATTCCGGCCGCCGAAACATTGCCCATGATAAAAGGAGTGGTATAATCAATCAGATCCAGCCTCAACTTCTCAAAACCGGCAATCATCCGGGGTGTACCTGAATTTCCGGTGCCTGTCTGCTGCGAAAAGCCTGCAAGTGCACCTTCGTTTGTTAGAACCATCACAGGCGCAGTTCCATATCCGGTAAGGGTGGCCTTGCCCTCAACCGGTGAAAATTTCATATAATTGTGGTTGGTAAGCCAGATGCCATATTTCAGGGTATCGAGCGCCATCCCATAGGGAACCGCTGTAGCCGTATTCTCATAAATATCACTGTCAAGGAAAGTCTGCGGCATAATAATCGTGTGGCTCAGCAGCGCCAACCCCGGCGTAAAAGTTAATTCACCATACCAGGAAGCAAGTTCTGTAAGGTAATTACCAACCACTGTTTTACCTGCAAACCGGGCATCTTCTCCGGCAAAAGCACTGATCATTCCATCAGCATGCAGTTTTTGCTTCAGCAATGCTCCATTTGAAGTCAGCAGGAAGTGGTTGAATGTTGTTTCATTATTTTTCAGGAAAAGTATTTTCGAAGCATTACCGATGGCGCCGGCAAGTTCAACATCCTCACCCAGCGTGCTGACGGGGTTGAAGATGGTAACACCTGCAGCACCTGCAAGTAATATCTTTGTCTTAAAACTCTCCGCAAGCGCATTGTCACCGGAGAGTAACAGAACCGTTGCATCAGAGAAGCCGCAGTTTGTCACAAAATCGGTGATCATGGTCAGGTTGTCATTCAGCAAATTACTCCCGCTTGCCAGCACTGTAAGGTTACCCTGCTCCGACTGTGCGGAGGTATTGATCTGCCGGTCAAGTGTTGTGTAAGAGATTTCCCCGGTATTAAAATTATAGGTACAGCCTTTCAACAACTGAATCACTTCAATATTGCCAGCCAGCAGTTTATTACCGTTCTGGCTGAAACTGCCTGTGGATTTATAAAAATTAGCACAGCCGGTACCGTAAACCGTTCCCAATCCATTTTCGTCAATAGTCATGCAGGTCATGTCATCCATGCCTAAACCCAAAAGTGGCTGATCGTGGTCGAATTTGTATTTGGCCAGAAAGCCAGCCATTCTGCCAAATCGTGCCCTTTCGGCAAAATGGGTATCATAAATAAAGCCTGGTCTGAAATTAAAAAAATCATTTTCCAGGGTAACATATTCATTATTTGGATTCTCTATGCACTCGTATGGGTAAACTGTGCCATTCTCAGCCGTAAACACAACAGAAGACAAAATATGCATCCCGGCGGAAGTTCCGCCAATACAACCGCCCTGGCTGAATTTTAAATTTACGGCATCCTGAAGTCTGGTGTTGCGATACAAATCATAATATTCCCATTGATCTCCGCCGCGGAAAAAGATTACATCGTAACTGAGTATTGTATCATAGGTCGCCTGACTGTTGGCACTGTCGAAGGTGGCAATGGCAAACTCTTTGGCATAGGCTGCACCACACTGGCTTTTCATATAAGGAGCCAGACTACCGGTTGATGTTCCTATAATGGCAACTCGTTTACCTTCAACTGCCCAGCGGTATGGTGGAACACTCCAGGAGTTTACGCCATTCTTTTCGGAACCACCGCCAACAATCAGCAAACGACCCTGGGCCAGCAGTTCCTGGCCAGTTAAAATCATTAACAATATGATAATTAAGCTATAAAGAAATCTTTCAGGAAATCGCATACGGGAAATTAGTAATTAGATTTTTACTACTTCAAACATACAATTTTTCTTAATGCCAGAAAAGCATATTTCTACATTTGTTTTTCACCGGAAAACGGGCTATGTGAAGGCGCATAGGACAATCTGTATCCCTTAGTATATCTTGTTGTATAACCAGAATAAACGTGATGCATCGCGTCTATTCTGGTTATGAATTTATATATCCTATTCATTGGGGTATGTTAGGCCGTGTCGTTATTCAATGCAGATGCACAACATGTCGTGCCCCTAACCTGAACTCCCCGCGAACAAGAGACGCGATGCATCGCGTCTCTTCTGGTCATGAATGTATCTCTTATTAATTGGGGAAATTATGTAATTCTGTAATCCTGTAATTCTGTAATCCTGTAATCCTGTAATTCTGTAATCCTGTAACTCTTTAACTCTGAAACTTTGCTAACTTTGTGATTCAAAAAACCAACAGATGATTACACTTATAAAAAATGCCGAAATCTACACCCCTGATAAACTTGGCCGGAAAGATGTGCTGCTGGCAGGCAACAGCATTGTAGCCATTGAAGATGAAATAAATCTTCATGAATCGGTTCCGGCAAAAGTTATAGACGCAAAAGGAATGTTTCTTGTGCCGGGCTTTATCGATGCCCATGTGCACATAGCCGGAGCTGGTGGCGAAGGCGGACCGGCAAGTCGAACACCCGAAATGCAACTCAGTGATATGATTTCGGCCGGAGTAACCACTGTAATAGGTTGCCTGGGCACCGATGGCATTACCCGCAGCGTTGAAAGTGTTTTGATGAAAGTGAAATCACTGCGCGCTGAAGGGGTGTCGGCCTGGATGTATACCGGCGCTTACCAGGTTCCCACACCCAGCATCACCGGCGACTATGCGCGCGATATTGCTTTGATTGAGGAAGTGATTGGCGTAGGAGAGGTAGCCATTTCAGACCACAGGTCTTCGGTGCCTTCTATTGAAGAGCTTACCAGGATAACTGCCCATGCAAGGGTTGCCGGTATGATTGCCGGAAAAGCCGGTATCATCAATATTCATATGGGCGATGCCAGAGAACCTTTCAAACCTTTGTATAAAGTTGTTGAAGCCAGCGAACTCAGCCTGAGACAGTTCTTACCCACCCATATAAACAGGAACGATTATATTTTTGAAGACGCCAAGACCTATGGTGTGAAAGGATACCTGGACATTACCACCAGTTCTTATCCCTATTATCCTGATGAAGAAATAAAGCCGGCGACTGCACTCAGACTGCTGATTGAAGCCGGAGTTCCGGCTGAGCACATTACCTTTACTTCCGATGCCTGTGGTTCGCTGCCCGGATTTGACCCGGTAACCGGCGAGCTTATCAAGATGGAGACAGGTAAACCTTTATCAAACCTGCTTGAAATGCGCGACGCTGTTTTTGAAGAGAAACTGCCGCTGGAAATTGCACTCAAAGTACTGACTTCAAACCCCGCCCGGATTCTGAAATTAAAAAAGAAAGGCAGAATAGAAAAAGGAATGGACGCAGATGTGCTGCTTCTCGATCAGGACCTGAGGATAAATGCTGTTTTTGCACTTGGACAGCAAGTGCTTGAAAATGGCGTACTGCTCAAGAAAGGGATGTACGAGAATTAGGACTCCTGCAGACTCATTTCCATATTTTGCTACTTTTCTGACTTCTTCATTTAAGAAAGCATCAGCAATACTCCACTTTTGCAAAGCTCCTTTTTATGGTTTTGCTGAACTTCACCTGCGGATAGCCAAAAATCACGATGATGGAATCGCGCATTTTGGCGGGAAGTTTATATTTCTTCTTAAAATCCTTTCCGGTGTTTTTCAGGAATGGTCCTACGCTACCTATCATGCACGAACCCAGCCCCAGCGATTCTGCCGCAAGGGTGGCATAGGTCGCAGCAATGTAAGGATCAGCCGGATCAGACATATTTCCATAAAACATCATGGCCAGCGGGGCATCATAAAGAAGGTAGTTCTCGTCACGATTCCGCGATTCAGTGAAAAATGAAACCATGGGAAGTACAAAAGACTTAAAAACCAGGTAGTCATCCTTACTTATAAAAGGGCGCATCAGCGAAAGCATAAAAGGTGAAACCATCCATTGCATGCGGCCCAGCATATCAATAAAATCGAACGAAAACTCCCTTACCTTTTCCCTGCCATTTATCACCATTACGCTTACATCGGAAGGTGGTAAACCCATGGGCGCGGTGGATGAAAGTGAAAGAATCTTATCAATCAGCGCCTGTTCAACCGGCTTGTTTTTAAAATCGCGTATGCTCCGGCGGTTGAGCAGGAAAGGAAAGAGATTCTCAAAAACCACCGGCTTTTCAGGAAATGTCAGGACGCTGTAATCACTTGCCGATAGTGTCCGCCCTTCAACAGTGATTGCATCGTACGGGCAAACCGCAACACAGTGCCCGCAGCCGATACAGCCAAACAAAGGTTTTGGATTGATTTTTAATGTTTTATCTTCAAGAAGCAGGGAAAAATCCTTGCATACTTTTACACAGAGCCCACAAGCTGTGCATTTTGAGTGATCGATAAGGATGCGGGCATCTTCGGTGCCGGTACGGCTGGTGGCGACTGACATGAGTGATTTGTTTTGAAGTACAAAACTATGAACCAGGTAGTCGATATTGCAAGAAATTTTAGTTGAAAGGTGCAAAACAGACCCTGAATTTGCGTAAAAACCGATTAAATATGTCTTTACAGCAATATTTGAAAACAAACATAAATTTCGCAATTTTTTAATTCTTCACCTATGTAAACAATGGGTCTGCACCGAAAAGTCAAAAAAGAAAATTAGACACCAAAAACCAAGACAACATCCCAATAGATATCGGGATTCACAAAATACTGTTTATCAACATATTAAAATTGACGAGTTTTAATGAATTAGTGCTTTTATACAAAAAACAGATTTCAGAGTAGACTACACATTGGAATTAAAAAACATCCTATTCATAAAATCTCAGGAGTTGACGAGGGGGCTTTTCCAAATGAGAGGCTTACCTTTGGAATCCTTTAAAAAAGAGTAATAAACAGAATCCATCCAACATGTCGGGATATTGATTGTTTAACAATCTAATGACTTCTATTATGAATATCCTGCTTACCGGGGCCACCGGCTATATTGGCAAACGATTACTCCCGGCATTGCTGGCCGATGGTCACAAAGTTACCTGCATTGTCCGAGACAGGAAACGATTTCAGCAAGAGATAGGCGGTCAGCTGAAAATTATTGAGGCCGACCTGCTTAACAGTGATTCTCTTTCAATTGATGAAAATGACATAGATGTAGCGTTCTATCTGATTCATTCAATGGGTGCAGCCATTGATAAGTTTGAGGAACTTGAAACCAGGTCGGTCAATAATTTCATTCAGGCAATAAAAGGCAGCAAGGTAAAACAAATCATATATCTGAGTGGGCTTCAGAATCCGGAGGCTGCCTCACCACACCTGCAATCGCGGCTCAAGGTAGAGCAATTGCTGATGAACAGCGGCTTGCCCTGTACCACACTCAGGGCTGGTATTATTGTAGGTTCAGGCAGTGCCTCGTTCGAAATTATCCGCGATCTCTCTGAAAAACTTCCGGTAATGGTTACGCCCCGCTGGCTTAATACGCTCTGCCAGCCAATTGCCGTGAGAGATGTGATCAACTGTCTGATGGCTGCCATGATGAATCCTTCGGCCCTGAATAAAATTCTTGACATTGGTGGTCCGGAAGCTTTGACATACAAACAGATGCTGCTTCAGTATGCTGAAGTACGGGGGCTGAAAAGACTCATTTTCGTATTACCCCTGATGACCCCACGGCTTTCTTCCTACTGGCTGTATTTTGTCACCAGCACTTCCTACAAGCTTGCTGTAAACCTGGTAAACAGTATGAAAGTTGAAGTTATCTGCCGCGAAAACATGCTCGAAAGCCTGACCGGCCAACCGCCATTAACATACAAGGAAGCCATTGCCCTGGCCTTTAAAAGCATCGCTCAACATCATGTGGTCTCCAGTTGGAAAGATGCCCTGGTAAGCTCCAGCGCCCTTCCAAACCTGAACGATTACATCACTGTTCCTGAACATGGCTGTTTTCATGACCTCAGGGAAACGGAAATCAAAGCAACACAGGAGCAGGTAATTTCTAATGTCTGGAGCGTCGGCGGAGAGAAAGGCTGGTACTATGCCAATTCGTTGTGGAAGATCAGGGGCTATATGGATAAAATGGTGGGTGGTACCGGACTCAGGCGCGGCCGAACCAATGAAGCGGATATCAATGCCGGCGATGCGCTCGACTTCTGGCGTGTACTGCTTGCCGATCGGGCCAGGGGACGATTGCTGCTGTATGCCGAAATGAAACTTCCAGGCGAAGCCTGGCTTGAATTCAGTTTAACAGAAGAGAAAGGAAAAACCCTGCTGAAACAAACCGCGACTTTTCGTCCAAAAGGTCTAACCGGCCGGCTTTACTGGTATTCAGTCTGGCCATTGCACCAGCTTATTTTCAGGGGAATGAACCGGAAAATGGCAGGATGGTGAACCCTTTGAATTTGACAGTCGTTTGTTTGTGCGCTGACCTTGATAAAAAAAGTGCACCGGATTTTATAATCCGTCAATCCGCCTTGCAGTTTGTGCCTTCAGATCGTCAATCCACTTGCTGTCCACCTTCAGCGAAACGTAACTTTCAATGTCAGAAAGCAACTGCCCCGGATCATGGTTAACCAGCAGATTTTGCCTGTGCTCAGGTCTTACAAACCGCTGCTTTACCGTGTAATCGAGAAAACTGACCAGTTGATCATAAAACCCTTTGGTATTAAGCAAAGCCACCGGCTTGTCCATAATCTCCAATTGGTTCCACGACATGGCTTCAAAAATCTCATCCAGCGTTCCTATACCACCAGGCATAGCGATAAATGCATCGGAAAGTTCCGCCATTTTCTCTTTACGGATGCTCATCGATTCTACAATATGAAACTCTTTCAGGTCGGTATAGGCAACCTCCCGGTCGATCAAACCCTGTGGCATTACCCCAATAACATGGCCACCTTCGGCCAGACAGGCATCCGCAATAGAGCGCATCAACCCGATGTTACTTCCGCCATAGACCAGGGTGATTTTCTGTTGCCCCAGAAGTTGCCCCAACTGACGGGCAGCGATGGTATAGTCAGGATCAGAACCCGGAGATGATCCGCAAAAAACGCAAACTGAATTTATCTTTCTCATTCGTCTGATTTGTTAAGTTGTGAGGCCGGAACCTGGGTTAATTCAAGGCCGTAAATCACCGCCAGATTCTCTGCCAGCAGGGATTTAACTTCGCTGATTTCAACTGGTCTTCCAAGTTCAGCCGACAGGGAAGTTACTGCTTTATCGGTAAAACCGCAGGGATTTATATAGTTAAAATACTGCAGATCAGTATTTACATTAAATGCGAATCCATGCATGCTAACCCAATGACTGGTGCGCACCCCGATGGCACAGATTTTCCTTGTTTTACCCGGTTTATCTGTGTCCAGCCATACACCGGTAGCACCTTCCAGGCGTTCTGCCTTAATTCCGTAATGTTGAAGCGTCATAATAACCGCCTCTTCCATCTTTTCAATATACTCCCTGGCTCCGCTCACAATCGCTTCAAGGTTCAGAATGGGGTAGCCCACAATCTGGCCAGGTCCGTGATAGGTGATGTCGCCACCTCTGTTGGTGCGAAAAAAGGCAGCATCCTTTGCCTGCAGTTGAATCGCGTCAAGCAGCAGATTGCTCTCTGTACCACTTTTCCCAAGGGTGTATACATGCGGATGCTCGCAAAACAGCAGGAAATTATCAGTTTCAGACAGGCCTGCTTTTTTCTGAGCAATTATCCTGTTAAAAAGCCGCTCCTGCAGATCCCAGGCAGCGCTGTATTCAATAAGGCCAAGGTCGGTGAAAGTCACGGGTTGTTTCAAAGATTGCAGAATTAAAGGGTTACAGAATTACAGGGTTACAGGGTTACAGGGTTACAGGGTTTCAGAATTACAGGATTACATTGCCAAATCCGCTGATGATCTCATTTTATATAGGTCTCCATCATATCCCTGATGGCCTGCTGGCATACCGGGCAAAAATTATTATAAGAGAGTGATTTCATGGTGCAATCGTGCGAGGGGCGGAAAATCCCTTTGGTCATATAGCCGCCGCCTTCATAGGCCCCGACATCATACTTATTCTTATCAGAAGCAGGCGTTGGAATCGGGGCTCCGGGCGTTACCATACTTTTCCACTTGGAATCAAAATCAACCAGCGTAGTGAGGTTGGGCTCCCAGGGTTCAACCTTCAGATTGTAAAAATCTTCATAAGCCACCTCTGAATTATAATACTCATCGCCCAGTCCGGCAAAACTATGTCCGAACTCATGAACAAAAACATAATTGGCATAAGCGTTATCGCTGGTAAACAGCGCGTAATGATTGTAAATGCCCCCTCCACCGTATTCCTGCGAATTGGCCACCACACAAATCTGATCGTAAGGCACATTGGCAGCCACATCCCGCACACTTTTCATATCATAGGTCGTAAGGTAGCGGTCAATGTCGAATGTGTAAAAAGAACTGTTCATAATGGTTTTCTTCCACACGTCCTTTCCGGGAATATCGGCGCCGGATTCCTGCGAAGGAGCCAGGACCCCAACGATATTTATCTTATTACCATATTCGTCAAACGGCTTGCACTTTAATAAAAATTCAGACAAACGTTCACAATCAGCCTTGAATTTATCCATTTCGCGGGCAGTATATCCTTCAGGAACAAACACAATATCAAGACAATTAGCGGGATCACCCGACTTTCTAACTACAAATGACGGGTATTCGTGCCGGCGTTCCTTTTTGATAAAATAACTTTTCGGATCAAGCTTATATGTGAATTTCTTTATCCAATCATTGTCACGGGTGCGGTTATAGAAATCAACAACAACGGGCTTTTTTGGATATGGAATCACAACATTTTCGGGATAAGCCCGGAATGTTTCCTTCGCTTCAGCGGTAGTCTGCCATTCGGAGAAAAGACTGGAATAGCTATGAGTGTAAAGGATAACACCAGATTCATCATCTGAAACTGTAATCTTATAGTTGCCATAATCCAGCGCAGGTATCAACTGTGTTTTCGAGCCACCCCAGTAGGGTTCCTCAATTAATTCATCCAAAGCATAAGCATCTGAGCCTGCATTTCCCGTATGCACATAATCAATGCGCAGGGTTTTGTTATAGAAGTGTTTTTCAAATTGGGCATTGGAATTCAGAAACAGCAACCCGAAGATAACAATCAGTAACTTTCTCATAAATGATGGATTATACTATCGGGCAAAAGTAAAGATTTCACTACTAAAAATCTCAGGTTCAGGATAAAAAACAAAGAATGGAAAAGCAGGTACATAACCAGGTTTCCGGCTAAATCCTATCAGTGTGGAAATTACTTTAACTTTGCGCGCATTTCCGGGATTTCCATACGCCCGGTTAAGCATCCCTAAATACCTGAAAACCAATTATACATCAATTACCTTATCGCTAAGTGAAGAACAGGGTTCAATCTTTAGACTATCTGCGCGGGCTGATGGCCCTGGGCATCATGGTCTATCACTACTTTACCTGGACTGGTTTCAAGTTTGGCGCGGAGACTTTTCCGGGTAAAATCGGTATTTACGGGGTTTCCGTTTTTTACGTACTCAGTGGCCTTACCCTCTTCATTGTTTACAACAATAAGCTTAGCTTTCTGAATATTCACCACTATTTCATAAAGCGGGTGTTCAGAATATTTCCACTGCTGTGGCTGAGTATCCTGCTTTCCGTTTTTTTATTAAACCACAAAACGGATTTAACCACCCTGCTACTCAACCTTACAGGCTTGTTTGGCTTTGTTGCCCACGACCGCTATATTGCCATCGCCTCCTGGTCAATCGGCAACGAATTGGTTTTTTATACAATATTTCCCCTGATATTGTTATCTGGCAGATGGACCCGTTTTGCGCCCCATCTGTTTTTTCTGATTTCAGCAGGCATCGGTGTATATTTTGCCTTTTCAGTGATGATCTTTAATATGCCATTGCGGTTTCAATGGAGTAACTACCTGAATCCATTGAACCAGGTGATGCTGTTTAGCGGAGGTGTTTTAATCGGCCGGTTGCTATCTGGCAAGAAACTACCACCATATCTCGGAATTGCGCTACTCGCTTTTGCAGGGATGGCTTTTATCTTCTACCCTGTTAAAGGTGATCAAAGTACACTGATTGCGGGCTTTAACAGAATTGCCTTTGTATTGCTCTCTTTTGCAATAACCGCATCATTTCTGATGATTGATTTTAAACCGGGGAAAATAGCCGGATTTATACTTTCAAGGCTGGGTGAAGCATCTTACTCTGTTTACCTCTTGCATCCTATTGTATATCTAATGCTTAAAAAACATGCCGGAATCAATTACACCAATCTCTTTCTCCTTATCAGTTTTACAGTTACCCTCCTTTTGAGCTATCTCGTTTATACATATTTTGAAACCCGGTTTATCAGCCTTGGGCAATCTGTAATTAATAAGCTTAAAAGCAGGCAACTGATTTCGGCTGAAGAGGTGAAGCATTAAATTGGTATTGAGACGCGGGATATTAAAATCGGGGTTGAGATTTATCCCCATTATAAATCGACCGTCTGGGACGCCATTCTAAATCGGCGTTGTTGAGACGCGAGGCATCGCGTCTCTGTCTTTAAAATGAATTCGTTCTTTACCTATATTCATGAGATATGTTATTGGGACGCCATTCTAACCGGCTACGTTGAATTGAGAGATGCAAAGCATCGCGTCTCTGTCTTAAAAATGAATTGGTTCTTTACCTATATTCATGAGAGGCGCGATGCATCGTATCTCTATCGGGATGAAAATAATTTGATTATATTTTAAAAAATAATACGGTTCCTTCGCTATATTTACATGAATTCAGAGACGTCATGCATGACGTCTCTGACGTTGACCTTGAACGAAAATGACGCCAGGCATTAAAATGATATTGTAACACGAGACTTTAAACCAGCGTTGAGACGCGAAGCACCGGATCTCAAATGAATATCAAATTTATATGGAAAAATTCAGGAATAAATACCGCATAGGATCTTCCAGATTGAAAGAATATGACTATGGTAAGGCTGGTGTTTATTATATCACAACAATGACTAAAAAAAGAGAAAATTACTTCGGAGAAATAAAGAACAAGGTATTTTACCCGTCTGAACTTGGAACTGTCGTTGAATCAGAATGGCTTAAAACGCCTTCGGTCAGACAAGACATGAATATTGATTTGGATGAATACATTACCATGCCAAATCATTTTCATGGTATTCTGATTATAGGCATGAACGATTACAATTATTTTCCAGAATTAGAAAATCATTTTGCGCCTCAATCAAAAAATCTGGCTTCAATCATGCGCGGCTTTAAATCTGCTGTAACCACTTATGCAAGAGTAAATAAAATTGTTTTTGATTGGCAGGAACGATTCCATGAGCACATAATCAGGGATTCGAAAGATCTGGAAAGAATCCGTGATTATGTCAGAAAAAATCCGGCTAAATGGGATGAGGGTAATTGATAACGTCAGTCAGAGGCGCCATGCATGGCGTCTCTGACTGACGTTGACCTTGAGCGAAAATGACGCCAGGCATTAAAACGGTATTGTAACTCGTGGCATCGCTGCGTTGAGACGCGAGGTATCGTGTCTCTATAAAATGAATTGGTTCTTTCAATTTATTTATAGGCGTTGAGACGCGATGCATCGCGTCTCTTTCGATTGTAAACGGTTATGATCTTTTAATTATAAATCTGAAAAATAATATTTAGACCTATGAAACGAAATTACCCTCCGGACGTACTTACCAGGATTGTGCTCAGCACAGAAGCAGGAAATACCTGCTACCTCAATGCCGATTCATTCGAGATTGTTGAAGTTCCCTATTCCGTCATGGACAAGAACTACAATCCGACCATTGAACCTTATCTCAGTCAATTAAAGAAGATTGAAAGTGAATGGCAAATTTCAATCAGGCTCGACCCGGTTGACTATATAGATTACCAGTATGCCATGCAGAAATTTGCAGAAAACGAGGTCTCAGATCCTTATCTTAATGAAAACCTGGACGGATTTCAATTTGAAGAAGAGCATATTATGAATCTGAAAATTTACCTGGATGAGGCCGATTTTAACATTGAATGGGCTAAGTTTAAACATCAGTATCTGCTGGATTCTTTGAAAAGATTTCTCGATTTTGACCCGGAAACAACACCGCCTTTTGAGGAGATTAACGGATTCTTCAACGATGACGGAACCAAAATTGATACTGAATCAATCCCCATTCCAGGGCTTTGTATGCTTTGTAAAAGTTACTATACTGACGACTGGGATGAAAACATGCTTTGCCTGATGAACCGGAATGACCAGAGAGATGATGATCAGTTTGAATGCGGGGCATTTGAGAAATTGTGATTTTGCTAAGTCTCAAAAGATTATCAGGCTTTTTCAATGTTGAGACGTAAAGAGGTTGCCAGAGACGCGATGCCTCGCGTCTCTGTCTTCAAAATGAATTGGTTCTTTCCCTATATTTAAATAGTTGAAACGCGTGGCCTCGCGGCTCTGGCATTTAAATTTGGATCCTGAATTTCCTGAGTATCACCGAAACATGTCATTTCTCCTTCCAAAAAGCCCTTGAAAATCTGATTTGCACAATATTCAATAATTGTCTAATTTTGCGCCCGGAAACATGGCCTCGTAGTTCAATGGATAGAACGGAAGTTTCCTAAACTTTAAATATAGGTTCGATTCCTATCGAGGCTACAAAAATCGCCTGACTATTTCAGTCGGGCGTTTACTATTCTATCAGGTTTGCAATAAAATTTAGTTCAATGGATAGCCCCGCCACGGCGGGGTCCTAAACATTAAATATAGGTTCCCCGTCTGATATAAGCCGGGCAGGGATTCCTGGCAAGGCTACAAAAAACGCCTGACTATTTCAGTCGGGCGTTGCCTTTTTAAACATCAATTCTCCGAATGTTGGCTCATTGGATAGCCCCGCCCACCGCATATTGCGGGGCAGGTGCCACGGGGTCTTGGGCATTATATATAGATTACCGGCTGGGTGGTTGGCTGGCAGTGATTCTTACCATGGCTGCCAAGCCCTTTTAGTCCAGCGGCTAATTGCTTCTTTGTGAGTGCCGGTTAGTCTTTTCTTAAATGGGAGAACAGACATATCAATAAGCTGCTATAATCGTCCTTTTGCCAGTTTCAACCTTTAATTTTCTCCTCATTATCCGATGCTGAACGCATTTAAAATCAAGATCAACTGTAACAAAAATGCACATCCGGAGTCTTTAATTATTGTTAATGTTATTTTATCTTTTGCAAGGCGTATTTTAAATCCCGGTTTACCAGGATTGAAAATATGTTGCAGAAAATTATTTTAAAATCAAATACGATTAATGTTTTTTTACAAGCAGTCAGATTATCCGGCAATTAGGTTCTGAAAATGCCGG
>JAAXUD010000281.1 GCA_013336205.1 Lentimicrobium sp.
GTCAATATTCTATGGCATCCAAGTTCGATAATGGTCTCCAATGCTTCAAAAGGATCTCTGGCCAGGTCGAAGGCTCTGTGAAAGGTAATTTCCATTGGTCGCGCCATTTCAACTATTTCTTTCATTCTGCAGGTGTCAACAGTTCCGTCAGTGTTAAGCATTCCGGTTACTATTCCATCAGCGCCTCTGGATTTTGCGGCGAAAATATCCGATTTCATTACTTCAAATTCAGCCCGGCTATAGCTAAAATCACCTGAACGCGGTCTGATCAGCACAAAAACCTTTAATTTTAGGTTGGCCTTTGCAAATTCAATCATTGCCTGGCTGGGCGTTAATCCACCTTCAGACAATGCGCTGCATAATTCAATACGTGAAGCGCCACCCTTAGAAGCTGCTATGGCAGATTCTACAGAAGCAGCGCATATTTCTATTAAAACGTTTGAGGGCATATCCATAATTTTAACACGATACGAAATTAATGAAATCTGTATTTCACAAGTATTCGAAACAAAATCTTTTATAATCAGGTATTTTTTAAATGGGGACTTTGTTAAAATATGTCAAAGGCAGCAATTGAATTATATTTCTGAGGGAAAATGTGCTATTATTGCATAGACTTAAGATATGCAGCAAATCAGAGATAAAGTAGTGATAATCACCGGCGGTTCCTCAGGGATCGGCTTTGCGCTTGCTCAGGAATTTGGCCGGCTTGGAGCCAGAATTGTTATTTCTGCCCGTAATAACGAACGTTTATTAAAAGCTGCTTCTGACCTGAAAACTGAAGCTATTGATGTGCTGGCGGTGCAGATGGATGTCAGTTCGGAGAAGGATTGTGTGATGCTCATTGAAACTACAATAGCTCATTACGGCAAAATCGATATTCTGGTTAATAATGCAGGGATATCAATGCGCGCGGTTTTCGCAAAAACAAAACTTGAAGTACTTCAGCGGTTAATGAATACCAATTTCTGGGGAACGGTCTATTGTACTAAATACGCATTGCCTCATCTTCTTAAAACCAAAGGGTCGGTTGTAGGAATAATTTCAATTGCCGGGTATGTTGGCTTGCCGGGTAGAACAGGGTATTCTGCCTCGAAATTTGCAGTTCGCGGCTTTTTAGATACACTTCGTTGTGAAAATCTTAAAACAGGTCTTCATGTACTTGTGGCTGCGCCCGGGTTTACTTCATCCAACATCAGAACCGCCGCACTTACGGCCGATGGAAGTGAGCAGGGAGAAACGCCTCGCAATGAAGATGGTATGATGCCGGCAGATGTCGCAGCCCGTAAAATTGTGAAAGCCACCCTGAAAAGAAAAGATTCGCTTACCCTGACCTTGATTGAAGGTAAAATCACCGTTTTTTTAAACCGTTTTTTTCCGAAATTAGTGAGCAAACTCGCATATCATTACATGTCTAAAGAACCTGATTCGCCTTTTAATTAATTCGTCAGATTAATTTTTTAATTGAATAGTAACTGTAACAAAAATTGAAAAAATGAAAATGGAGATTCTTCTGCTTGAAGGTCTTGATGACCTGAAATTTGGTGATTTACCAAATACTGTTGAAAATACACTCGGAAAACCAGTCGAAATTGAGAACCTGGGTGATGAGGCTGACGAAGATCTCGATACCATCCTTTGGAATTATGATAAGGAAGGTTTATCGGTATTTTTTGAAGGAAAGAATAATCACGTATTGTCTTGCTTTGAAACCGACAATGAGGAAACTACCCTGTTCGGGAAAAAAGTTTTTGAATTGAACGAAGCGCAAATCGTTGAGCTGATGAAAAGTGAAGGCCTGACCCAGATTGACTCTGAAGTAGAGGAGTGGGGCGAAAAACGGGTTTCGTTTGATGAAGGACTCATTGATTTTTATTTCCAGGAAGGAAAACTTGTCACCGTTAACTGGGGCGTTTTTGTTAATGAGAACGGCGAAATAGAAGAGTTTGACGATGAAGAAGATGATGATGAAGATTAGTCGTTAGAGGCTAATTCATTGTTTTTCTCGGATGGTACTTTAAGATATTGGTTCTCAGGAATTCACGATCTAAATGAGTGTAGATCTCAGTGGTAGTAATGGAAGCATGTCCCAACATCTCCTGAACAGCCCTGAGATCTGCTCCGTTTTCGACCAGATGCGTTGCAAAGGAGTGCCTTAAGGTGTGTGGACTCACGACCTTGCTAATCCCGGCTTTTGCTGTCAGTTTTTTCACAATTTCAAAAATCATGGCCCTGGATAACCGGCTGCCACGCTGATTCAAAAAAAGCACATTTTCACTTTCCCTGTTTACTTTTTGTGTATTTCTGATATAAGTAATGTATTGTTCTATCTGCTTAATTGCACTTGATCCGATTGGAACAATGCGCTGTTTGTCACCTTTCCCGGTAATCATTACAAAATTTTCTTTAAAATGAAGGTCTGACAACTTCATATTTACCAATTCCGAAACCCTGAGGCCGCAACCATACAACGTTTCTATTATGGCCTTGTTCCGTTCACCATTTGGTTCGCTCAAATCAATAATGGAGAGTATTGACAAAACTTCATCTGTAGTAAGAACATCGGGAAGTTTTCTTCCTGTTTTAGGCATTTCAAGCAGCTCGGTAGGATCTGATTTTATTTCATTCTCAAGCAAAAGGTAACGATAAAAAGATCTGATACCTGATATAATCCTTGATTGACTGCTTGCAGAAATTCCAAGGCCGGCCAGCGTATTGACAAATTGCTGCAAATCCCCAAGGCGAACAGCTTCAGGCTCCAGATTCAGGTTTTCAGGGCCAAAATAGCCGGCTAACTTATTTAAATCCCTTGAATAGGAATCAACTGTATTGGCCGACATCGAGCGTTCAACCTGAAGGTAAGCCTTGAAACCTTTCATTAATACCTGCCACTGCATCAGAAAATAATTTATTCAAACGTACTTCTTTTTCGTTTATCAGAAATACGTTGGTTCCTGTTTTAAAAAAAAATACTAACAATGGTTTGTTTATATCTTGGCAATTAGTCGTAATATGCTGATAAACATGCTTATATACTTATTTCCCCTGTAAAAAACTAAAAAAAATGAATTTTCCGGGATTTTTTCTATGCAAGCCTTTGGTTGGTAAGTAAATATTTGTATTTTTGCAGTCCGAAAATTTAAAGGCTTACAACAATGGCTAAGAAGAGTAAAGAAGCAAGGATTCAGGTAATACTGGAGTGCACAGAGCACAAAACCAGTGGCATGCCCGGTACTTCAAGGTACATTACCACCAAAAATAAAAAAAATACTCCCGAGAGACTTGAGATTAAAAAGTACAATCCTATTCTCAGGAAAGTAACTGTTCACAAAGAAATTAAATAACAATAAACCATGGCAAAGAAAGTAGTTGCAACCCTGAGAACATCGTCAGGTAAGGATTATGCAAAAGTTATCCGCATGGTAAGGTCCGAAAAGACCGGTGCCTATTCATTCAAGGAAAATATTGTTGCCAACGATCTGGTAAAAGATTTTTTGGCAAAAAAGTAATTGCAACCTGATTCTATTAACAGGGCCTTTTCTTAATTCTAAGGAAAGACCCTGTTTTTATTTTGTGAATTCCACCTGATCAGGCATATTTCCTAACTTTGCAGCTATTCTTGCACTTAATAATAATTTCATCTGATGGGTATTTTTTCATTCTTCTCGAAAGAGAAAAAACAGGATCTCGATAAGGGACTTGAGAAAACCAAAACCAGTTTTTTTGGTAAACTCTCAAAAGCTATAGTCGGAAAATCAAAAGTCGACGATGAGGTGCTTGATAACCTGGAAGAGATACTGGTGACTTCAGATGTTGGCGTTGATACAACCCTTAAAATTATTGAAAGAATTCAAAACCGCGTTGCCAGGGACAAATTTTTGGGTACGTCCGAGTTAAATCAGATTCTTCGCGAAGAAATATCCGCCTTATTAGATGAAACAACCAGAACTGAACTGATTGAGGGATTTGATTTCCCCAAACGGGAAGTTCCTTATGTGATTATGGTGGTAGGTGTGAATGGCGTTGGTAAAACCACCACTATCGGAAAACTCGCATACCAGTTTAAGGCTGCCGGGAAAAGTGTGATTTTGGGAGCTGCTGATACTTTCAGGGCTGCTGCAGTCTCCCAGCTTGAAATCTGGGCCGAAAGGGTAGGAGTTCCGTGTGTTAACCAGGGTATGGGCGCCGATCCTGCCTCCGTAGCCTACGATACATTGAAATCAGCCATTGCCCGCCAGGCCGATGTTGTGATTATTGACACCGCTGGCAGGCTGCACAATAAAATTAACCTGATGAACGAGCTTTCAAAAATCAGGAACGTGATGCAGAAACTTATCCCTGACGCACCCCACGAAGTTTTGCTTGTATTGGACGCTTCAACTGGACAGAATGCGATAGAACAGGCCCGGCAGTTCACCGCTGCGACTGAAGTTAATGCATTGGCCCTTACCAAACTGGATGGCACAGCTAAAGGCGGGGTAGTAATCGGCATATCCGATCAATTCAAAATTCCTGTGAAATATATCGGAATCGGTGAAAAAATAACTGATCTTCAGCCTTTTATCAAAGAAGAGTTCGTTGATTCACTCTTTAATTAACAGGATATTGATATCCGGAATCTTTTTAGCACCTTGTTGCTGAAAGGGTTTTAAAGTGGCATAGCCACCTAATCTTCTGAATGTGAAAACTAAACTTTTCAAAAATAAAACAGTAAACGTAGTAACACTCGGTTGTGCCAAAAATCTGGTAGACTCTGAAGTTATGCTGCGGCAGCTTAAAGCAGCCGGACTTGAAACATCACACGACAGTTCGGCTGATGCTGAAGT
>JAAXUD010000829.1 GCA_013336205.1 Lentimicrobium sp.
GGGATTCGCATTCCGCTGGGCAATATTGCTAATGGCTGCTTGTTTAAGGCGTTCAAACTCGGTTTCATCCCAACGGGGCTGGGTAAGTATTTCTTCAACAATCGACAGCACTTGCTTATAATTGCGGGTGAGACAATTGGCAGTGATGGTCAAGTTTTCAGCGCCCGCATTGATGTCAATATTAGCCCCCAGCTGGCCTATGGCTTCTTCGAGCTCGCCGGGCGTATGTTTGGCAGTGCCTTCCATTAACAAGTCGGAGAGCAACCTGGCTACACCCGGTTTGGCGGGGTCTTCACCCAACTGACCGCCGTTTAATCTTACGCTGAACTGTATCAGCGGCAGCTCATGACTTTCTATTCCATAAACCTTCATTTTATTTGAGAGGGAAGATGTATAAACATCAGGCGCATTCAGCAAGGGTTTTGGGCCCAGCGGAGGCTCAATACTCCGGTCAAAAGTACTGCTGGTTTTTTCAAAACTCTCTTCAGTATTTTCAACGCCTTCGGACTGGGAACCGGTTTCTTCTATTTTTTCTTCTACTATTTCTGCCTTCTCCGAACCTTTAAGTGCCAGTTCAGGCTGCCCTTTGGGTACAAAACTGGAAGCCAGATAATTATGTCCCTTTATATAGGTATTGTATACACGCATTACATCTTCGCGGGTAACGGAATTCAGCATGCGAACGTCATCCATCATCCGGGACGGATCACCGCCAAAAGTATTGGCCTGCACCAATTGGAACGACTTGCCAAGCAAACTGGAGATGCTGTTATAAAAAGCCGTTTCCCGCAGATTCTTGATCCGTTGCATATCTGCATCAGTAAAACTGTTGGTCTCAAATTGCCCGAAAGCTTCGTTGATCGCTTCATTTACACTGTTCAGGTCAACGCCTTCGAAGGCCCTTACCGTGATGGTAAACTTCCCGGCCAATTCCATCGAATTATTATAAACCGTAACCCTCGGCGCTAATTTTTTATTTTCAACAATCTCCCTGTAAAGAGGTGCTTTTTTGCCATCGCCAAGTAAATCAGCCAGCACTTCCAAAGCATAGGAATCAGGATGATAATTCTCCACTGTCGGGAAAATTACATTCAGTTCCGGCAGGCGCGCAAAGTTATCCTCATGGAAAAGCATTTTCGAAGCAGCAAGAGCTGCCGGTGCTGGTTTTATAACTTCAGGTTTGGTGCGGGGTTTAAATTCTCCAAAGTACTTATTCACCAAATCTCTGACTTGTTCTTCATCAAAATCGCCGGCAATAACCATCGTGGCGTTATTTACAGAATAATAGCGGTCATAAAACTCACGAACATCATCGAGGGTGGCGGCTCTGATATCATCCATCGAACCAATTACCTGCCATGAATAGGGGTGCGATTTGTCGAAGAGGTTCATATCAATAACATACCCTGTGTGTCCATACGGCTGATTATCTACCCGCTGGCGTTTTTCGTTTATTACGATGTCTTTTTCACTCTCCAGCGCGTGTTGTGTAACTGTATTGATCAGAAAGCCCATCCGGTCACTTTCCATCCACATGATTTTTTCAAGTGCGTCTTTTGGAACTACTTCGTAATAAACGGTGCCATCATTCCAGGTTCCGCCATTGAATGTTCCGCCCAGGTCGTCTATTTTGCGGAAGAATTCACCTTTGCCAACATTCTCAGAGTTTTGAAACAGCATGTGTTCAAAAAAGTGTGCAAAACCAGTTTTACCGGGCTTTTCACGGCTCGATCCCACATGAAACAAAATGGCCACCGAAACAATCGGATCGGAATGATCCTGGTGTAATACCACCTCAAGACCATTCTCAAGTTTGTATTTCTTAAAATCGACTCGAAAACTCCCGGTTTCGTTAGTCTGGGCTTCGG
>JAAXUD010000282.1 GCA_013336205.1 Lentimicrobium sp.
AATTTCCTCAACTCTGTCGTAGTCAGGAATTGCTCCTGCATAAGTGTCTTTACAGGTTTGAATAAAACCCAACATACGTGGCGTGAAAACCTCACAGTAAGAATCCTGTTTCTCATGAATTTTCCTTATTACCCTTGCAGCATGATCCACATCGGCCTGTGTAGAACCTTCGCCGTCATTGATGCTGTTCAGTTCGTCGTACAATGGTTTCAGTTCTGCCTCCATGGCCGATTTTGCAGATTTCGCCTCCTTATCAAGCGCTTTATACTGTTGCTTGATCTGATTTTCTGTGTCAGCAATTTTTTTCTGCAAAGATGATTGCTCCGAAGCTAGCTCGTACATGGTCATATTTGTCTCATTCGCGCCTGTATATTTACCCGGATTCGCTTGTGCATCGGCCATTTGCCCGGCAGTCTTGCTTTGTGCCCATGCTTCCTGCTCTGCCTTGCTCATGTTGCTCAGGCTTTTGGCTTCGTCGAGTGATATGTTGGCTTGTTGCTGCATCATTTTATTGGCCATAGCCTGAGTTTCAGCATCCGACATATCTTCTCCGCTTTGCATTTTTTTCATGTCTGCGTCTGACATGCCTGATTTTTTCATCATATTGGCCTTCATCTGATCCTCGTTGCCCCGCATATATTCTTCAGTATCGTTCTTCCGCTGTTGCGCATCTTCATTGACAACTGAAGCCAGGTCCTGAACAGATTTTTCGAATGCATCCTGCTTTTCGCCGCTTATATAGCAGTCTTTTGAAGGAATAGCGGGTGCTTTCTTTAAATAATCAGAAGCTGAAATCTGCGCGTTCAGTATTAAAGAAAGGCCAATAGAGATTGTAGTCAGTATCAGTTTTTTCATGTTATTTGCTTTATAGTATTTATCATCAGTTAGTTACTGTTTAATAAACTCAACCCTCCGGTTCATCGCTTTGTTGGCCGGCGTATCATTGGGTGCAACCGGCTGACCTTCACCCAAACCATCTGTCACCAGGCGATCGCCATTTACATTAAACGATTTTACCAGTTCATTTTTCACTGAAGCCGCACGTCGTTTTGAAAGGTCGAGGTTAGCCGCATCCTGCCCGTCAGCATCAGTATGACCCACAATTTTAACTTTTACATCGGGCACTTCATTCAGGATTTTGGCTATATCGTTGAGTGTTCCGTAGGATTCAGGCTTCACAATGTCTTTATTTACATCGAAATAAATACCGTAAGTTACGAGTTTGCCTTCAGTTAAAAGTTTGTTACGGGTATCGGGTGATGCAGTGGTAATCTTCACATTGGTTACATAGGAAGCACAGGAAGCTCCACGGTAAAGCATAAATCCCAATCGGGTAAACTTACTGTCTTCATATAGGTTGGTGGGCATATCAAGTACTTTTGCACCTTTATGATAGATACGAACCCGCCGGTTTTGAACCCAAATAATTACATGATTCACTTTCTCTTCTTCAACAGGTTGTAATTGAGAATTTCCAGTTATTTTGGGGCTTCCGGCTTTTAAGCCCTGTGTTTCCCAGCCTGTTTTTGCAACACTCACTATCAACCCGGTTTTACAGGCATAGGGATCGCTCATTTCCTTGAATCCATTTTCACCATACAATGCCACGCCAACTGCATACCTGGCACCTCCTTTTTTTGGTACAATATCGAACTCAAGAATGAAATTTTGCGGAAACTCAATCGGTTTCAGAAACCACCAGTTCCCTTCAGTTGCATTAAGATTTAACCAGTTACCGGGGGCAACACTTAATGTGTTGACTTCTCCTGATTTATTGGTGGTCCACAGTGCCGGAAAATCGCCGACGGCATCCTGGCTGAAATCTTCGTAGAGCAGTATTTTATCGCCCGGGACAAAATCATATTTAGAAAATGATTGCAAGGCAGGTTGGTCCTGAGTATTTCCGGATTTACTTTCAGATGCAGAATTGTCAGTCGATTTCTTAGGATCTGTTTTTTCGGTTTCAGGAGTGCCGCTCTGATTATTATCAGTTTTCTTATTTTTCCCGGTAACTCCGTCTTCAACAGCATCCAGCCCTTTATCAATCCCTTTGTCGATATTGTGATTTACCCGGTTAACCGTTTTGGTTTCTACCCTTTTCGGAACATTGATGATCTGGGCAGATACACCGATAACCATTGCCAGGAAAAAAACTGTTAAGAATACTCCAACCAGCGTTTTCATGATCTTTAAGTTTAATGAGTTAGTAATTGGATTGTATTATTTGAATGACAACAAAACTAATTCATGCAACTCCGGCAGGCATCCCTTTTTTAAGGGATTTATTTCAAAGGCAGGTCAATAACTTGATATATGTAAATGTAATAAACTTGCGGGTGAAGTCAATATTTTTCAGGTATTATTTTCATTGATTTTACATTTCAGGTAGGAAGTTTGTACGACTGTTTTTACTGTAATTCTGAGTTAAAAAATGGCAATCCTTCCCTGGATTGCCATTTTTTAATTAACTGATTATCATAGTATATCGGATTCCATCCGACGACAGGCCGTTTTATTATACCTGAAAATAATTACAATTTTAAAAACTCTACCCTTCGGTTCAGGGCTTTGTTTGATTGTGTGTCATTTGCGGCCACAGGCTTTGTCTCGCCCAGTCCATCCGATTCAATGCGGGAGGCGTCAATGCCAAAGGATTTAACGAGTTCATTTTTCACCGAGGCTCCCCGGCGTTTCGAAAGATCCAGGTTGGCCGCATCGGCTCCGTCACTGTCGGTATGGCCGACTATTTTAATACGAACGTCGGGGTTTTCTTTCAGTACATCGGCAATTCCTTTGAGCGTGCCATAGGATTCTGGTTTTACCACATCCTTGTTTACATCGAAGTAAATGCCATAACTCACCAGTTTGCCTTCAGTAAGCAATTTATTGCGCATATCAGGCAAACCGGCCGCTACCCTGAAATTGGTAATAATTGGGCCGGATTCTCCCCACAACTCGAAACGCATCTGGTTAGTCTGAAAACCAGGCTTGAATACTTTGGGCAGGTCGAAAATCTTTACCTGATCCTGGTAAACCCTGAGCCTTGTTTTCTGAACCCAGAAGGAGAGTCTGTATTTTTTGCCCGCTTCCATGGTTGTATTTTCATTCTCTCCGTTTATAGTATAACCTTCTTCATCATAAGCACTGTAAGTCGCACGATAACCAAAACTCATTTTTATACCACCATTGTTGCCAGGCACGGCTCCTCCTTCATACAGGTCTTTAGGATCCTGGGCACTGTAGATATAAAAACCATATTCAAAGCTTACATTATCTTCATTGACTGCATAAGGAATTACATCAAACTCAATGGTGTAATTTTCAGGTAACACAAGCCCTGCATCGAGTGCCACACATCCTTCACCAATCATTTTAAACCAGTTGCCCGGGAAAAGATTATTTGTAATTACCTCACCTGAAGCGGTCGTATTCCAGCTTGCAGGAAAATCGCCGACAGCAGTTTCGGTAAAATCATCATAAAACAACACTTTTTCACCCGGGACAAAGTCGTATTTGGAGTATGTCTGCAGATTGCCCTGCGCGAAGCCGGAGAAATTCAGGCCAATTATGGCGCCGATAATCAATAATGCCTTTAGAGTTTTCAGTCTTTTCATTGTTTCGGTTTTAGATTGTATAAATGTATAAAACTTTTTATGATGTGAAACGGCAAAAATAACTCCATGATATTTCAATGATATCCCTTAAATCAGGGATTTATTATCAGCACGAATACCATACTTTTGCTTTTGTCAAATTCATCAATCCCGTTTGCCGATGAAATTCTTGTTGAAAATTATATTAATCGCGGGCGTTTTCACAGCAGGTACTGATTTTTCATTGCAGGCTTCGACAATTACAGATTCGCTGAAGCGGATACTTGCCTTGGAAAAGAACCCGGAAGCCAGACTTCAGACACTCCTTGATTTGTGCGAGCATGCCCAGGGCAGTGACACTGCCCAAATGAACAGTTATTGTAAAGAACTGCTGATTCTTGCCGGATCAACCGGCAGCCAGGCTGAGAAAGCCAGGGCTTTCCGCATCGCCGGAACAATGGCGAACAATAATTCGGATTTTACGAATGCTTTTATTCTTCTGGCCAAAGCAATTGATCTTGCAAGAAAAATACCAACAGATGAAGGCCGGTCTGCGTTGGCCAGATCACTCTTAAGTCTGGGGGCTGTCTACCATGGAAGTGGTGATTTTGAACCGGCCCTGAGCTTATATTTTGAATCTGAAAGCATTTTTATACGTTTACACGACAATGCGGGCCTGATCAGGGTGTATTCAAGCCTCGGCGATCTTTATGATAAACTTCAGCAGCCCCTGAAAAGAAAGGTTTATAACGAAAAAGCATTCAAACTGGCAGCAAAAACCAGCGATGTGGTTGCAAAATGCAAAGCATATACCGCTCAGGCAAATAATCTGGCCAACGATGAACTATACCCTGAAGCAATTGACCTGTATTATAAAACGCTGGCACTTGCCCGGAGTATCAACGACCTGCACCTTGAACATACTGTACTTTATGATCTGGGATTTACATACAGCCGGCAGGAGAATTATGATCAGGCATTAACTATGTACACTGAATCTCTCGAAGTTGCCAGAAGAAACAAGAACCTGGCTGACGAAGGGGATGCGCTTTATAAGGTCGGACTCATGTGGTATTACCTCGAAAACCTTCCCGAATCACGAAAATTTTTGTTTAATGCAATGGAAATTGCTGATCAACTGAAATCGGATATACTGAAAAGGAATGTGCTGGATGTGCTCTATTCTGTTGAGGGATCGGCCGGTGATTATGAAAAAGCCTACAC
>JAAXUD010000283.1 GCA_013336205.1 Lentimicrobium sp.
AAATATTACAGAACAAATCTCAATTATTGAGGAAAGCCGCCTGATTACTTCGGCCAACCTGCAGCGCTACCTGCCTTCAGAAAACAGGGACCTGCCAGTGCTTTACCACAAGGAACAAGGCGGAGGTGAGTTTTCAGAGCGTGAAATCCTCTACAAAGTCCTTTTCGATATGAAACGCGATATCGGAGATCTGAAAAAACTGGTGGTTGATATTATTGAGCAGGGTGGCGTGAGTCATGAAATCCAGCACGAACACCAGCCAATAATTGCTCAGTTATACAAGGAGTTTGATGATAACCCGGTTGCATCACCCAGGGTTGAAGTTCAGCCCAGAACAGAAGCGAACGAATTCGAATCTTTCTATACTACTGAAGTGCTTGACGAATCACTCTCAATTCAGAAAAAGGAGATAGATCTTATAAAACGGGCGATTGAGAAGCATGGCGGCAAAAGAAAAAATGCAGCCCTCGAATTAGGGATTTCTGAACGGACACTCTACAGAAAGATAAAGGAATATGGACTCAGTTAACTATAAAATTGGAATGAGGAGAACCTGGAACCCGAGTCGGTTATTATTTTTTCTGATGGCCTTTTCATCGGTCGTTCTCAGCGGTTGTGGGGTTTATTCTTTTACGGGTGCATCGGTTCCTGTAGAAGCAAAAACTGTTTCTATTGCTACATTTCCTAACAAGGCTGATCTTGTTCAGCCAAGACTTAGCCAGGCATTTACTGAAGCCTTGCGCGATAAATTTGTGTCACAGACAAGTCTTGCACTTGTTC
Organism: Lentimicrobium sp.; assembly: GCA_013336205.1. Taxonomy (GTDB): domain Bacteria; phylum Bacteroidota; class Bacteroidia; order Bacteroidales; family Lentimicrobiaceae; genus Lentimicrobium. The sequence continues at coordinate 781 of JAAXUD010000283.1, forward strand.
CACGAAACGGCGACCTTCACTTTGAAGGAGAAATAACCGGCTATTCAACAGATCCTGTAGCCATTACCGGAGAGCAACAAGCAGCACTCATCAGGCTGAAAATCACGGTGAATGTGCGGTACGTAAATAAATTCAAGCCGGCAGATAATTTTGAAACCTCATTCTCCCGTTACGAAGATTACAGCAGCAGCCAGAATCTTGCATCGGTTGAACTAAGCCTTATTGAAAAGATCAATGAGGCTTTGGTAGAAGATATTTTTAATAAATCAGTAGTAAACTGGTAAAAGGAATGAAACCTTCGCAGTTTGAGTTGTACCTTAAACATCCCGGGTTACTGGGAGATGAAAGCCTGCCCTTGCTGGAGCAGGTGGCGAGGGAAATGCCTTATTGCCAGGCAGTTCAGATGATGCTGGCGCTCAATTACAAAAACGTTAACAGCATCAGGTTTAACAATCAGTTAAAATTGGGGTCGGCTTATGCAGGCGATCGCAGTTTATTGAAATGGCTTCTGGAAGAACAAACCCCGAATTCAGTAATTATTTCGGAAGAAGTTCCTGAAATTAATTTTGAAGAAAGGGAAACTGCCGCTGAAGTATTGAATCAGGAAATTATTGCTGAAACAGAAGAAACGCCGGATTTGTTTGTTGAAGCTGAAATAAATGAAATCGCCCCTGATTTTATCGCTCCGGTAAAGGCGGAAACATCAGCTTTAAATGAATTGACGCAGGAATCATCTGATTCAAATATTACTCTTGCTGAAAAGGAAATCTTGCCAACCGAAGCTGAATTAAAGGAAACACTGTTATCGCCCGATGATGAAGTAGCGCATTTGTTGCATTTGCAGCAGCTTGTTGCCCGCAGGTTGGCTGAGCTGCAGGCTGTGGCCGGAATTACCGGAGTTGAGAGCATGCAGTTGGCAGGCGGGCCGGAACCGGAAGAAAAGCCGGAAGATTTACCGGATGAAACAGCCACTGACATTCCGGCTGAAATTGAAACTCCCGCAATTCCTGAATTTGGCGAACCGGAAGTACCTGAAGAAGCAGAAGAAGATGAAGGATCGCCGGAAGAATTATTTGTTGATTTCCCCGGAATGCCGTCTTATGACCTGAGCCGTTCAATTGAAACTGAACCGGATTCTGAAAAGAATAGCCAGGCACGTGGTATATCAATGCGTGATGAAGGTGAGCTGGATAAGACCGACAGCGAAAAGAAGGCGGAAATTATTAACCGGTTTATTAAAAATGAACCACGCATCAGTCAACCTAAGCGTGAATTCTTTAATCCGCTTGATCAGGCGCGCTTCAGCAGTATTGATCACGATGATGTTGTAACTGAGACCCTGGCCCTTATTCACCTTAAACAAGGGAACAATGAAAGGGCCATAAAAATATATGAGAAATTAAGTTTGAATTTCCCGGAAAAAAGCAGTTACTTTGCAGCCCAAATTATAAAAATTCAGGAGAGCCGCGCAGGCGGTTGATTTTAACGTAAATAACACATAATCAAATGGGAGCTTATATTTTAATTTCAGTACTCATTCTCATAACCTGCGTGCTGCTTGCACTAGTTGTGCTGGTTCAGAACTCAAAAGGTGGTGGTTTGGCCTCAAATTTTTCATCTTCAAACCAGTTTATGGGTGTCCGCAAAACCGCTGACTTCCTTGAAAAAACGACATGGACACTTGCTATTGTATTACTGGCTTTGAGCCTGTTCTCAATATTTGTAATCCCACGTAATACAAATGTAACCAGTACCTCTGATACCGAGCTTCGCCAGATGATCAATGAGCAGTCAGCCCCGGTACAGGATTTTCAGGCACCTCCTTCAGAGGAAGGTACAGCGCCAGCTCCTGCAGCCAACACCAAAACTCCTGCTGCCGAAACCAAAACTCCGGCTCCTGCAGAGAAAAAATAAGTAAGATTTAATTCTTAATAATAGTGTCAGATTGTCATTGCAGTCTGACACTATTTTTTTTTATAAGACAGACCACCAGGGCTATTTTCCCGATATCCTGTGCTGAAATCTATTTTAAGCATTGACAATCAGTGATATATATAAATAATTGAATTCCATTATTCAATTTTTCTTTTTATATTAAACCCATTTGGCACAAAATATGACTGATGCGGGATAACCTAAAAATATTAAATCTCAAACTTAAAAAATATAGCAATGACACAAGTGAACGTAAAACCATTAGCTGACCGTGTATTGATTGAGCCTGCAGCTGCCGAGCTAAAAACCGCCGGTGGTATAATCATTCCTGATACTGCCAAAGAAAAACCACAGCGTGGAACTGTTGTCGCCGTTGGCCCGGGTAAAAAGGACGAACCCCTTACCGTAAAGGTAGGCGATCTGGTACTTTATGGAAAATATGCCGGAACCGAAATCAGCATTGAAGGTAAGGATTACCTCATCATGCGCGAATCGGATATCGTTGCTGTGATTTAATTAATAAGGACATTGTTAAATTTTAAAATGAAATTGAAATGGCAAAACAGATTGTATTTAATACTGAAGCCCGCGAAGAATTGAAGAAAGGGGTTGATGCCCTGGCTAATGCGGTTAAAGTAACCCTGGGACCTAAAGGTCGCAATGTTATTATTGACAAAACCTACGGTGCACCGATAGTTACCAAAGATGGTGTAACTGTAGCCAAAGAAATTGAATTGAAAGACCCCATTCAGAATATGGGAGCCCAGATGGTTAAGGAAGTAGCTTCAAAAACTGCCGATGTAGCCGGTGATGGTACGACTACCGCTACAGTGCTGGCTCAGTCGATTGTTACCACTGGAAATAAGAATGTTGCTGCAGGCGCAAATCCTATGGATTTGAAACGCGGAATTGAGAAAGCTGTTGCCAGAGTGGTAGAACACCTGAAAGCAAATTCAATAAAAATCGCAGAAGGCAGCGAGAAAATTACCCAGGTAGCAACAATCTCTGCTAACAACGATAGCTTCATCGGTGAAAAGATTGCTGAAGCAATGAATAAAGTTAAAAAAGAAGGGGTAATTACCATCGAAGAAGCCAAAGGCATTGAGACTACTGTAAAAGTTGTTGAAGGAATGCAGTTTGACCGCGGTTATATCTCACCTTACTTTGTAACCGATACCGAAAAAATGGAAGTAGTTTATGAGAATCCTTTTATCCTGATCTATGATAAAAAGATTTCTGTAATGAAAGATTTCCTCCCGATTCTTGAAAAAACCGTTCAGACAGGTCGTCCTTTGTTGATCATTTCTGAAGATGTAGATGGTGAAGCTCTTGCAACACTTGTTGTTAATAAAATCCGTGGTTCACTCAAAATCGCTGCTGTAAAAGCACCTGGTTTTGGCGACCGTCGTAAGGAAATGCTTGAGGATATTGCTATCCTCACCGGTGGTACCGTTATCTCAGAAGAAAAAGGATACCGTTTGGAGGATGCCGATCTGACTTACCTTGGTCAGGCTGAGAAAATCTCAGTTGACAAGGAAAATACAACCATTGTGAGCGGTCGTGGTACTTCTGAAGCCATTGCTGCACGCGTTAACATGATTAAGGCGCAGATTGAAACAACAACTTCTGATTATGACCGGGAGAAATTGCAGGAACGCCTTGCCAAACTGGCTGGTGGTGTTGCTGTTATTTATGTTGGTGCTGCAAGCGAAGTTGAAATGAAGGAAAAGAAAGATCGTTTCGACGATGCACTGCATGCTACCCGAGCTGCTATTGAGGAAGGTATAATTCCTGGTGGTGGTGTTGGTTACATCAGGGCAATTTCAGCGCTTGAAGACCTGAAAGGTGAAAATGAGGACGAGGATACCGGAATCGCTATCATCAAACGTGCACTTGAAGAACCACTCAGGCAGATTGTTGCCAATGCTGGTCTTGAAGGTTCGGTAATTGTTCAGAAAGTTCGTGAAGGAAAAGGTGATTTCGGTTTCAATGCCCGTACAGAGGTTTATGAAAATCTTTACCAGGCTGGCGTTATCGATCCTACCAAGGTAGCTCGTATTGCCCTCGAAAACGCTGCTTCAATTGCAGGAATGTTGCTGAC
>JAAXUD010000284.1 GCA_013336205.1 Lentimicrobium sp.
CCGGTCTTTTTGACTACCTTGTAATAATCACTTTCTCAATGAATTCTTTTTGATTTACCGGTTTTATCATGAAGAAGTATATGCCTTCCGGATATTGAGATAAATCAATCCTGATTTTTGCTGCAGGAGTTGATATTGGATTATTCCAGATTTCCTTGCCGGTAATGCTGAATACTTTAACCATCTCAATCACAGGTGATTCCGGATTGACAGATTCCAGACTTACAATTCCTCCTGATGGGTTTGGATATATCTTTATGCCATTTACACTTAAAAGCTCAGTGCCTACCGGAATAAAGAAATTTGCAGTCAGCGTGCGGTTGCCGTTTACAGTAAAGGTATAGACCGGATTTACAGAAACAATAAGTCCACCTTCCATCCAGTTCATGAAGATATATGCATCTTCCTGAAAGGCTTCAAGCCTTGCGGTTTCACCGTCAACATAAATACCACTGCCTGTTGTATATCCGCCTTCACCGGGATTGGCAATGGTTGTTATAGTGAACTGCTCAGCAAAATTAGCTACCAGATTTCTGTTTGAACTGGCAATAAAGGAATAGTTTTGATTCACTGACACCTGGGATCCGTTCTCGGTCCAGTTTATAAATATCCAGTTATTATTAGGTGTTGCCAATACAGTAACCGTGCTTCCGGAATTGTAAGTACCTCCGCCAGAGGTAATACCTCCGGAAACCGGATTTGAAGCGGTGGAAATCGTATATTCGATGGTTTGTTGAGAGAAATTGGCAACCAATTCCCTGTTACCGGTCACGGTAAATGTGAAAGAGGAATTTGTTGAAACAATATTTCCGTTTTCCGTCCAGTTAATGAAATTCCAACCATTATTTGCTGTCGCGGTTACCGTAGCCATTGTGCCGTAATCATAGGTGCCGCTACCGCCTGTGTTTCCTCCTGTAACAGGGTTTGCAGCCGTTGTTACGCTGTAGGATAATGGTTCAAAATTCGCTGTGAAATTGTGATTTCCGGTCACTGTGAATGTATAGCTTACATTTGTTGAAACCACATTCCCATTCTCAGTCCAGTTCAAAAAGCTATAGCCTGTTAAAGGAGAGGCTGAAATTATGGCCTGGCTTCCGGCGTTATAACTGCCACCACCTGTCACTGTGCCGGCATTCGCCGGATTGGCTGAAACAGTGATGTTATATTGCACAGGTCCAAAATTGGCAACGAGGTTACGATTTGAGGAGGCTATAAAGGAATAACTCTGGTTTGCAGAAACCTGGGTGCCGTTTTCCGTCCAGTTTATAAACAGCCAGTTGTTGTTGGGTGTTGCAACCACTGTAACCTGGGCGCCGGCGTCATAAACTCCACTCCCGGAGGTTGTCCCTCCGGCGGTTGGATTTGAGGAAGTAATGATCGTGTATTGTATGATCTGCTGGGTGAAATTAGCCACCAGATTTCTGTCTCCGGAAACGGTGAAAGCATAAGCTGAACTCAGTGAAACAACGTTGCCGTTTTCAGTCCAGTTGATGAAATTCCAGCCACTGTTGGCAATAGCTGTCAGGGTAGCCTGCGAACCGAAATCATATACACCTCCTCCGCTTACACTTCCTCCGGTGGCAGGGTTGGCAGATACTGTAATCGTATACTGTATGGGCGTGAAATTTGCTACCAGTGTTCTGTTTCCAATAACTGTGAATGAATATAGCGCATTCGACGAAACCACATTCCCACTTTCAGTCCAGTTGGCAAAATTGTACCCGGTATTGGGAATTGCATTGAGGCTTGCCTGTGCCCCATAATTATAGTTTCCGCTGCCTGATGTTGATCCTCCTGCTACCGGATTTGAAGAAGTAGCGATATTGAACTGCTGAATCGTGAAGTTCGCTACCAGTGTTCTGTTTCCGTTCACGGTAAATGAATAAGCCGCATCTGTCGAAACTACGTTACCACTTTCTGTCCAGTTGGTAAAATTGTACCCGGTATTGGGAATTGCATTGAGGTTTGCCTGTGCCCCATAATTATAGTTTCCGCTGCCTGATGTTGATCCTCCTGCTGCCGGATTTGAAGTAGTCGCAATATTGAACTGCTGAATCGTGAAGTTGGCAACCAGTGTTCTGTTCCCGCTCACGGTAAATGAATATGCTGCATCCGACGAAACTACATTCCCATTTTCTGTCCAGTTGGTAAAATAGTACCCGGTGTTGGGAATTGCATTGAGGTTTGCCTGTGTGCCAAAATTATAATTTCCGCCGCCGGATGTTGATCCTCCTGCTGCCGGATTTGAAGAAGTAGCGATATTGAACTGCTGAATCGTGAAGTTGGCTACCAGCGTTCTGTTTCCGCTCACGGTAAATGAATACGCCGCATCTGTGGAAACAACATTTCCACTTTCAGTCCAGTTGGTAAAATTATAACCGGGATTTGGAATTGCGGTTACCGTTGCCTGTGCACCGAAATTGTAATTGCCTCCGCCGGTTGTTGATCCGCCTGCCCCCGGATTCGCGGAAGCAGAGATGGTAAATTGTTGAATGACAAAGTTAGCAACCAGCGTTCTGTTTCCACTGACGGTGAATGAATACGCCGCATCTGTAGAAACGACATTTCCACTTTCAGTCCAGTTGGTAAAATTATAACCGGTATTTGGAATTGCGGTTAACGTTGCCTGTGCGCCGAAATTATAATTGCCTCCGCCGGTTGTTGATCCGCCTGCCCCCGGATTCGCGGAAGCAGTGATGGTAAATTGCTGAATGACAAAGTTAGCAACCAGCGTTCTGTTTCCACTGACGGTGAACGAATACGCCGCATTCGACGAAACCACATTGCCATTTTCAGTCCAGTTGGTAAAATTGTACCCGGTATTGGGAACTGCGGTCACCGTTGCCAGAGTCCCTGAGTTGTAGGAGCCGCTTCCGGTTGTTGAGCCGCCAGCCAATGGATTGGCTGAAGTGCTGATATTGTATGTCTGAACACTTGCGGCTGTAATAGTAATATCATCAATATACCAGTAATCGTATTGGTATAGATTGCCTTCGATGGTAAATGCGATATAGGTAGTGGCTGAATTGAGATTGTTGAGTATGGTTGTATTTATCTGAACCGGTCCAACATTTGCATTGGATACCGTGCTCAGCGACCAGGCTTCATTGGTCCAGGTGGTGCCGTTAGCACTTGATTGCACCCTTAGTGTCGCTCCCGGGCCATAATCATCAAGGAAGTGTCTGAAACTGATATTTAATCCGGAAATACCGGTAGTATTGAACGGAAGGGATACTAACCTTGTGGTTGCCGGATTTATATTCTGATAGGTTGAAATCATCTCAAATGCTGATCCTCCTGCATTATTTGATTCAGATACGCTCCAGCTCGGGGCAACATTGGTGCCAACAACCTGTTGTGTCCAGCAGGCAGGAAATGCCTGGCTTGAGAATGTCTGGGTATAGGGCAGGGTGCTGGTTCCGCAACTGGTAGTAGCATTGGCAGATATTCCGTTTGAGTAAGTTACAGTGCCATCAACCGACCAGAGTTTATAGTAGTAAGTCGTTGCCTGTGATAAAGCCAGGTGATTGAAGCCGGTTCCATTGCCTGCATAAATTACGCTGCCACCACCGGGAATTGCTGATCCGGCTGTATAGCCTGTGCCGGTTACCGGCGCTCCAAAGGTTGGTGTAGTGCTGTAAGCAAGTACTACATTGTTATTTGATCCGTTCTTCTGCCAGGCCAGATTGATCTGATTTTCTGAAATGCCGGTTGCCGTAAAGTTTGTTGGATTTGAAACAGTGCTGATGCCCACTGTAAATGAAATAGTACTTCCGGCGGAGGTTACATTATAAATATTCAATCCTCCGGCGCCGCCGTTCTGAAGGAAAGAGGAAGGATTGGTGCCGTCGTTGATTGATGTGCGACCGGTTTCGGATGAGTAATGCGCACTGCCCGGGCTTCCGTTTACGGTCAGCGTTCCATTGGGCCGGTATATGTATACTTCATCGGGCGGACCACTGGCATTGCCGTTATAGGCCGGGTCAATGCGGTAAACCAACAGGCCGGAACCCGGAATGTTTGTTTCATAAGTCCCGGTTTTTCGCCGGTATTCAAGCATGAAAAATTCCGTAGTTGAATTTGGTGAAGCAATTTTATAACAGTTGTTGGTAGCAGAAGTCAATGGTTGAAGTGTATAGGTTCCGGAAGTGGTTATTTCCGGAATTTCTGCGATCCAGGAATTATTTGTATACTCCCATTTCATATAAGCGCCCATATGACCACTTCCCGATTCCATAAGATCCCATGATCCAACAGGAGAAATATTTGTATTGGTGTAACGATATAGATCCGGGGCTCCCAGCGCATGAAACATTTCATGACATAAGATATTGACACTTACCTGTGTTTCTGGTTGAAAGGTATAGTCATAAACCCGTTTGCCATTTATATTTACTGTGACTGAGTAAAGCGCCCAGCGGTGTGCCCATAACAGGCTGGCCCAGGCCCCGTTACCTCCGCGTATGATAAAGCATACATTGTCAACCCGGTTATCGCTGTCGCCATCAATATTTAATGCGGCTGGTACAGGCGAATTGGCGTTAATCCAGTTAATGGCGTCTTTTAATAGTGTATGCTCCCGTTCTGTTCGTTGAGAATCAGTATAACCTGTAGGATTGGTGGTTGCATTGTAAGGTTCAAAATAACTGCGTGGATGCGAGTCGGTGTAGGAGTAATTGGTTGTCATCGCGCAATCGGGATAGTGCGTTGAACCTATGGTAAACTGATTGTAGGAGACTTCGTTGTAGTATGTTTTAAGTGAAACACCTGTTGGCTGATTGAAAAGATTATCGTATG
>JAAXUD010000285.1 GCA_013336205.1 Lentimicrobium sp.
CTGTTTTTGGTGCAATTCCTTTTATGCTCAGTGGTGTTACACAAAGTTATACTGACGCTTTTTTCGAAACCATGTCAGGGTTTACCACTACAGGCGCTTCAATTTTCACTGACATTGAATCGATTCCCAAAGGCATCCTTTTTTGGCGTAGCCTAACACACTGGATTGGTGGTATGGGTATAATTGTACTCTCTCTTGCTGTTTTGCCAGTGCTTGGGATTGGGGGAATGCAGTTGTTTATGGCAGAAGTTCCGGGTATAACCCCCGACAAACTTCATCCCAGAATCACACAAACTGCACAGCGGCTTTGGGGTATTTACGTATTATTGACCTTTGTGCTTACCCTGTTACTCATGCTGGGGGGAATGAACCTTTTCGATGCCCTGTGCCATGCTTTTGGCACAATGGCAACAGGAGGGTTCGGAACAAAAAACGATTCCGTAGCAGGGTTCTCTCCTTATATTCAATATGTTATCATTATTTTCATGTTCCTTGCCGGGGTGAATTTTACCCTGCATTATTTTGCCCTTAAAGGTAAATTCAAAAAAATAATTACCAATGAAGAGCTCCGAAACTACTTCTATGTAGTCATAATTGCTACGGCAATTATTGCTTCTGCCCTCTATATTATCCAAGGACAACCAGCTGAAAAATCCTTCAGAGACTCTCTGTTTCAGGTTGTTTCTATAGTTACCACCACAGGTTTTGTATCTACGGATTATCTGCTTTGGCCCTTCTTTGCCTGGTTCCTGATCTTTTTGCTAATGTTTACCGGTGGATGCGCGGGCTCTACCGGTGGCGGAATTAAAATGGTAAGGATTCTGCTTCTGTTTAAAAACAGTCTTTTAGAACTTAAGCGGCTGATCCATCCGCTTGCCATTATCCCTGTAAGGCTTAACGGAAAATCAGTACCTCAGAATATCATTTTCAATGTGCTGGCTTTTTTTCTGATTTACATTATTATTTTCGCTTTTGGTTCGCTCGCTTTAACATTTCTGGGTCTTGAATTTGAATCCGCCGTTGGCGCTACTGCAGCCTGCCTGGGAAATATTGGGCCGGGGCTGGGGATTGTAGGGCCAGTGCTGAATTTCGGCCTCGTTCCGGATGCAGGAAAATGGCTTTTATCACTATTAATGCTTTTAGGAAGACTTGAGCTCTTTACGGTTCTCATTCTTTTCTCTTCTTCTTTCTGGAAAAATTAACCACATTCTGACAGAGTCTGAATCCGCTATCAATGTACCCATTCAATATCCGGCCAATTATTAAGATTATCGGCATTCTGCTGGTTATTGAAAGTGTTTTTATCCTTTCCTGCGTTCCTTTTTCTATTTATTACGGTAGTAAAGATCTTATTCCCCTGCTGACTTCTGCTCTTATTACTGCTGGTGTCGGTGGTATAATGTGGTTTACCCGAAGAAAATACGACCAGCAGGACATCGGTAAACGGGAAGGTTACCTGATTGTAAGCCTTACCTGGGTCATTATCTCGTTATTCGGAGCCCTGCCCTATTATCTTAGTGGAGCCATCCCTTCCTTTACTGACGCCTATTTCGAAACCATGTCGGGCTTTTCAACCACAGGCGCTTCCATACTCAGAGACATAGAAGTTATTCCAAAAGGCCTCCTGTTCTGGCGCAGCATGACCCATTGGGTTGGGGGAATGGGGATTATCGTACTTTCCATCGCCGTTCTTCCATTTCTTGGGTTTGGTGGCATGTCACTTTTTTGGGCCGAAGTACCCGGGCCGGAAAAAGAAAAACTTCATCCCCGCATAGCCGTTACTGCACGCAGGTTATGGGGAATTTATACGGCACTCACCCTGATAATGGTTATAATGCTGATGTTGGGCGGCATGAACCTTTTCGAATCACTGTGTCACGCGTTCGGAGCACTTTCTTCTGGTGGCTTTTCTCCAAAAAATACAAGTCTTGCTGGCTATTCACCATATATTCAATACGTTGCTATTCTATTTATGTTCCTGGCCGGCACTAATTTTACCCTGCACTACCTGATGTTGCGTGGTCAGTTTAAAAAAGCGCTTGGAGGACAAGAGTTAAAAGCATATCTGCTTGTTTTACTTATCCCGTCCATTGCCATCGCCATCGCCTTGTTTTTTGAAAGAGGTTATGCGGTAGAACAGGCATGGCGGGGAGCGCTTTTCAACGTAGTCAGCATAGTGACCTGCACTGGCTTTGCCAACGAAGATTATATGCTTTGGCCTAAGTATGCCTGGTTTATAATCTTTTTACTTATGTTTTCCGGGGGTATGGCCGGATCAACTTCAGGGGGTATAAAAATTGTCCGTCACGTGCTCCTTTTTAAAAATGTTTCAATGGTTCTCAAAAGACTGAGACACAAATCGGCAGTGATCCCTGTAAGGATGGACAATAAACCGGTAAATCCCCTTATAATTCATAATGTGCTTGCCATTTTCTTCCTCTACATCATTACCTTTGGCATCGGTTCTTTTCTTTTAACGGCGACCGGCCTTGATGCTATCTCATCCATGGGTTCTGTTGTTACCTGCATGGGTGGAATCGGACCCGGCCTGGCAACCACCGGACCCGTGGCCAATTATGCTCATTTGCACGACTTTGCCAAATGGGTGCTTTCATTTATGATGCTACTTGGCAGGCTTGAGCTGTTTACTTTATTTATCATTTTCCATCCGGCTTTCTGGAAGCGCTAGATCCGGTTGGCATCAGTTTTTGACCAGCACACCGATTTACCTTACCTTTGCAGCCTCTTATGACCAGCAAATCCATTCCATCGTACCGCCGAATCTGGGAAATCTCATTGCCCATAATTCTGAGCCTCGTTGCCCAGAATGTGGTCAATGTTACCGATACTGCATTTCTGGGCCGTGTGGGTGAAGTTGAACTCGGGGCCTCAGCCATCGCAGGATTGTTTTACATTTCACTTTTTATGCTGGGCTTCGGCTTTGGTATTGGCGGGCAAATCCTGATTGCCAGGCGCAATGGCGAAAAGAATTATCATGAAATCGGCAAAATAACCGACAACAGCCTCTATTTCCTGATGGGCATGGGCTTGGTGCTTTTTCTGCTGATTAAATTCTTTTCACCGGCCATGCTCAGGCCATTGATTTCATCTGATGCCGTATATCAGGCCAGTGTCGACTTTCTTCAATACCGCATTTACGGCATTTTCTTCGCTTTCGGCAATGTGCTGCTCAGGGCTTTTTACATCGGAACTACCAGCACCAGGGTGTTGACCTACAATGCACTGATAATGGCAGGAACAAATGTAGTACTGGACTATGGGCTGATTTTTGGTCATTTTGGCCTGCCTGAAATGGGAATCAAAGGTGCCGCGCTGGCATCGGCAATTGCCGAAGGCATTTCGGCAATCTACTTTTTTTCCTATACTGTGAAAATGGTAGATTTGAAAAAATACAACCTCTTCCGCTTCGATGATTTCGACTGGAAAGTAGTGCGTAAAACACTCGATATTTCCATTTTCGTTATGTTGCAGTATTTTATTTCACTCGCTGCCTGGTTTATTTTCTTTATGATTATCGAGAAAATCGGAGAACGGCAACTCGCGATTTCGAACATTATCCGCAGTGCTTACATTGTACTCATGATTCCGATTTTTGCCTTTGGCTCAACAGCCAGCTCGCTGGTTAGCAATGTCATAGGGCAGGGTCGGATAGATCAGGTTATTCCTGTCATCAAAAAAGTGTCCCTGCTGAACTTCATGCTGGTTGGAAGTATTGTGGTGATTTCCGCGCTGATTCCTTCCCTGTTGATTTCCGTCTATACTTCCGATCAGGAGCTTGTGCGTCAGACAGTTCCTTCATTCTATGTGATTATGTCGGCACTCTTACTGTTTTCATTCTCAAGTATACTGTTCAACGGCGTTTCAGGCACCGCCAATACGGCCACTGCCCTTACCATAGAGGTTGTTACCATTGCTGTTTATCTGCTAGTCGCGTATTATCTTGCCGTTTATCTGAAACTGAGTATTGAGCTTGTATGGATGAGTGAGTACGTTTATTTCCTTATGCTTGGCCTTTTATCCTATTTGTATCTGAAGTCTGGTAAATGGCGGAAAAAACAGGTATAGGCAGATAAGGGAAAGGCATTGTCGTTTTGACATTCATAAAAAAACAAGCCTTCTTTTTAAACTGTCTTATTGCACTGATTATCTTTGCAGATTATATTCTATTGAATGACACAATTATCTGTGGTTATTATTACACTGAATGAGGAGCGGAATATTGGCCGTTGCCTGGAGTCTGTGTCTGAAATTGCCGACGATATCGTTGTAGTCGACAGTGGATCTGAGGATGGTACCGAAGGTATTTGTGCAGCACATGGGGCAAGGTTTATCCGTCATCAATGGCTGGGCTTTGCAGAAACAAAAAACTTCGCCAACGCTCAGGCAAAATACCCGCTTATTCTGTCACTCGATGCTGACGAAGCATTATCAGAGCAGTTGAAGATATCCATTAAAGCTGTCAAAGAAGATTTTCCTGTCAATACCACATTCAAAATGAACCGGCTTACCAACTATTGCAGTAAATGGATCAGACACTGTGGCTGGTATCCTGATAGTAAAATCAGGCTTTTTAACCGTGAAAATACGCGTTGGAGCGGCCTTGTAATTCACGAAAAACTTACCACCAATCCCGGCATAGTGGTGAAGCACCTCGAAGGAGATCTGCTTCATTATTCCTATTATACCATTGCCGGACATATTGAACAGGCTAACCGCTTTACCGACCTTACTGCAGAAGAAGCATTCCGCAAAGGGAAGAAAGCCGGAAT
>JAAXUD010000286.1 GCA_013336205.1 Lentimicrobium sp.
CTGGCAACAGAAGGGCAGCGACTTGCTTCAGGCGAGCCTGTTGAAATGGATGATATTGTCGCAAGTTTTCAGGTGTCAGCCAAACATACCGAAGTCGTTACCCAGCAACTTGCCGAGGTTATGCTTAAAGTTAACAGCGGACGTGGAACATTGGGCCGGTTAATTCATGATACCGTTATTGCAGAAGATATTAATCAAACCATTGTAAATTTCAAAAACAGCTCCAATGGACTGGAATCAACTATTGCTGATGCAAAGCAGGATATTTCTGCCATCATGGCCAGCTTTCAGGTTACAGCAGGAAATGCTGAAGTATCGACTCAACAGCTTGAAGATATTATGGTCAGCATTAACAATGGGAATGGCATACTTGGCCAGATGATCTATGATACTGCCAGCGCTAAAAATTTAGAACAGACATTTTTGCATCTGAAAAACAGTTCCGAGGGGCTGGATGAAAACATGGAGGCTCTCAAGCACAATATACTCCTCAGGAGATATTTTAAGAACAAAGCCAAAGAGGATGCAAAAAAGCAGGCGAATGATCCCGGGAACGATACATTAGGACCTGTGAAATAAGGATTGCCCGGAAACGCTTAACGATCACAAGTTAATGCAATGTTCAAAATGTTCAGAAAAAGTAAATGCAAACATGGCTCAAAATACTTTTTATACTGCTTGTTGTTTCAATTATAACAAGTGAATATGCCTTAGCCCAGGAGCCTCCGGTTATTAAAGATTCAACCAGCGTTTACAGGAATATTGAAACGTTTTCTGTCAGGAGGAAGTTTACAAAGTTCATGTATCAGTTGCTTTTTAAGCCGGTAGCTGTAAGTCCGGGGAAAAAAGATGCGAAAAAAAAAGTTTATAAGAAGCTGATTCAAAAACCCTACAGTGCATTTGAAGGAAAAATAATCCGGAAAATTAGTATTGTAACCCTCGATCCCTTTGGATATTCCATTGCCGACACCATTGTGCGACCGCCGACCTTTATATCCAAAAACGGCAACGCGCTGCATGTAAAATCAAAACAGATAGCAATACGTAATCTATTGCTTATCAGGAAAAACCAGGTATTCGATTCATTGCTTGTTAAGGAGTCGGAACGTCTGGTGCGAAGCCAGGGATATATCACCGATGTTTCATTCATCGTGCTGGCTACGCCAAAAACATCCGACTCTGTTGATGTTTATATCCGCGAGTTGGATAGCTGGAGTATCATTCCGGGAGGCGCAGCCTCGGCTACCGGTGTAAAGGTTAATTTGAGGGATAATAATTTCATGGGCTTAGGCCATGAATCTGTAAATGAAATTGGCTGGAATCGAACAAATGGAGACTATGGGTATAAAGTCAATTATTATGTCCCCAATATCCGGAATACCTACATTAATTCGACCTTGCATTTTGGCAGGGAAGAATCCGGAGATTTTGATAGGAGCTTCGCGATAGATCGTCCGTTCTTTTCGCCCTTTGCAAAGTGGGCGGCGGGTGTAAGTTTCACGCAGTATTTTCGGCAGAATTATATTCATGCCACTGATTCGTTGCAAACCTCACAGCGGGTTAAATTTAATATACATGACTATTGGGTCGGGAATTCTATCCGGTTGTTCAAAGGAAATACTGAATACAGGCGGGTTACTAATTTTATATCTGCCGTGCGTTTCATAAAGGTCCGCTATTATGAAAAACCAATAGAATCACAATATACCCGGCAGCTTTTCGCAGATGAATATTCTTACCTGGCAAGCATCGGAATCTCAACCCGGAAATATATGCAGGATAAGTATATTTTTAAATTCGGGGTTACCGAAGATGTTCCTGTAGGGAAGGTAATCAGTCTCACAGGTGGTTACCAGGCAAAGAATAAAAATGGCCGTTACTATTTGGGGGCACGTGTATCAGCAGGTAATTATTATCCCTGGGGATACCTCGGCTTTAACCTCGAATCCGGAACTTTTATCACGGCCTCACATGCCGAACAGGGCGTTTTTTCAGCCGGAGCTAACTATTATACAGGGCTGTTTGAAGTCGGAAAATGGAAATTCAGGCAATTTGTTAAGCCACAGCTTATAATCGGCATTAACCGCTTTGCGCCCGATAGCCTTACGCTTAATGATGGATATGGAATGGATGGATTTAACAGCTCCTCCTTGTCGGGTAACAGCCGGATAATTTTAACCATGCAGACGCAATCCTATGCCCCCTGGAATTTTATCGGATTCCGTTTCGGACCGTTTTTTACTTTTTCAGTCGGTAAACTTGGTGATGCAGAAACCGGATTCAGATACAGCAAAATGTATTCGCAGATCGGGTTGGGAGTCCTGATAAAAAACGACCACCTGGTTATCAATACATTTCAAATTTCTATTGCCTTTTATCCTGTAATTCCGGGTATCGGGCAAAATATTTTTAAGGCAAACTCATTCCGGACCGTTGACATCGGGTTACGGGATTTTGAAATAGGAAAGCCGGCGGTAGTGGTGTTCCAATGAGATCAATCGTGTTCAGTGGCGCAGGATAAAAAGAAACGGATTTTGTGAAAATCAGCTACCTTTCCAGCCTGAAACGAAAAATTGACTACAAGAATCGGGCGAAGATAAAAGCGTAGACCTTCGGTCCTGAAATGTAAAAAATGTAGGTTGTACCTGGAAAGATAAAAAAACAAACAGAAAAATGAACCATTTTCACAAATTGAGGTTGAAAGCCAAAGTCAGAATGACAGGAAAACTGCTTAAGGAGACTTACAACGGCTTTGTTGAAGACGATGGGATGAAACTAGCGGCAGCTTTGTCGTATTATACTATTTTCTCCCTGCCACCGCTCCTTATAATTATTATAAGTTTATCCGGGTTTTTCTTTGGCACTGATGCCGTAAAGGGCGAACTTTTCGGACAGATTAACGGGCTGGTGGGGAATGATGCCGCGCTGCAGATACAGGAAATTATTAAGAATGTAAAGCTTTCGCAGCGTTCTGTATTTGCTACCACCTTTGGTGTAATCATATTACTGGTTGGAGCCTCCGGTGTATTTGTCGAAATTCAGGATTCAATCAATTTTATTTGGGGGCTTAAAGCAAAACCCAAGCGTGGCCTTATCAAATTTGCAAAGAACCGTCTGATGTCTTTCTCCATGATTGGCTCCGTTGGGTTCCTGTTGCTGGTTGGGCTGATTATTAATTCAGTAATGGACTTACTCAATGCAAGACTGGCCGTTTATTTTCCCAGGGATATCGTGTACCTGGTTTATTTTTTCAATCTGGTCGTTGTTTTCGGTATAATAACACTCCTGTTTACAGTTATTTTTAAAACACTGCCCGATGGGAAACTGGCGCTGCGCGATTGCCTGATCGGGGCCTCCTTTACAACATTTCTTTTTATGATCGGTAAATTTGCAATCGGGGCTTACCTTGGTCATTCGGCATTAGGATCCTGGTATGGCGCTGCCGGCTCAGTTATCTTAATTCTTGTGTGGGTGTATTACTCAGCGATCATCCTTTATTTTGGTGCTGAATTTACCAGGGCATTTGCTGATGCCCACGGAAAAAAAATAATCCCCAACGGTTATGCCGTGCAGATTATTAAACATAAAATTGAAATTAAGGAAATGAAACTGGGTTGAAACTATTTATTGTGGTTTCCCCTGGCTTTACCCGGATTTGTGGTATTGGGATGGTGGGGATTATTGGAGTTTTTATACCATCCCTTATGCTTGCCATTGTTCTGGCTGAAACTGGTAACGCAGGAGGTAGCGCTGAACAGAAGCACAAAACACAGCAACAAAACAGTAATTATTCTACCGGTCTTCATTGTTTTCAGTTATTAATAACACCCTAAGATTCATCTTTTGTAGTGCGTACAAGGCTGATGCCTGCCGTAAAGAAAACAATACCAAGAACGCCGTAAATGATAAGCGCTTTGATGTCGCGTGTACCCCCGGCAGTATTCACAAATACAATTGCAGTGTATATAAGTCCGCCAATTCCCAGTAAGGTTAGCATTGCACCAAAGATTCTTTTTAAATTCATGATTTCTGTTTTTAAATAAAATGTAAGTAAAATGATTGCAGCAAAACCCTTGCTTTTAATTAGGATTTCCCTTTAAGTCCGTCTGTTTCGCTATAGGCGGAACATGAAATTACCAGTCACTGATTTTTTATACCTGAATATTGGTTAATGCACTTAACAGTCCAAACACCTTCAGCAGCCAGACGCAGACAACTATAACCACAACGATATTGAGAATTTTTTTGATTTTGTGATCCATGGGGATCATATTATTGACAAGCCACAGAACAAAACCTGCAACAATTATTACCAGTAAGATGGTTAACAGGGACATAAAATTGATATTTTAGTTTACACCAAAGGTAATGTCCGGAGTTGCCGGGGGCGTTATATAACTTTCACGATAAGTTACATGATTCACACATTGCAAGCCGTGCATACACCTTTTGTCCGGGGTGCGAAACTCCTAGGAAATAATGCATTCCGAAATGCAGACAGTTATTCAATAAAGGCGAAGCCTTAACCTCAGCCTTAACCTCAACCTAATTTACATAAGCGGATTTAAGCTGCGATCTTATCATGAGTGAATTATTTTATTCTATTTTCTCCGGTTTAAAATCCGAATAATCTAAGATACTGTTTAAATTTTGCAAAACTCTATGAATAGCCCGTCCTTTAGGGCGGGTTTATAGAAAAACCACAAACCCTGTAGGGCAAAATCCTGAAAAATTTGTAAATTGAGAATAAATTTTTCAGGATTTTGCCAACGTTTGTGATAAAATATTT
>JAAXUD010000287.1 GCA_013336205.1 Lentimicrobium sp.
AAAATAGACCTTGCTGTAAAGGTTGTAAACAACTCCAGTGCCATCATTCCGGCCAGGGAATTTCCTGCCGGGTTGAGGCCGGGCGACCAAACAGCTAAAGCCAGCTCGCCGGGCATCACAGCGACGATACCACCTCCAACTCCGCTCTTTCCGGGAAGGCCCACACGATAAGCAAATTCACCGCATTCATCGTAAAGTCCGCAGGTTTGCATCAGCGCATTGATACGCTTGGCCTGGCGGGGGCCACAGATTGTTTGCCCGTTCACAGGATCGTTTCCGCCATTTGCCAGAAATAGAAATGACCTCGCCAGGTCTTTGCAACTCATGCTGATTGCGCATTGGTGGAAATAAACATCCAGCACGTCCTCAACTTCATGGCCAATGTTGCCGTAGCTTTTAAGAAAGTTAGCCAGTGCTGCATTGCGGTGGCCGGTTTCTTTCTCCGAAAGTGCCACTTCGCTGTTGAAATCAATAGACGGATTATCTGCACAGCGCCTGACAAAATCAAGTAAATCATTCAGCGAATCGTGGTTATTTCTGATAATGCTGTCTGTCACAACCAGGGCACCGGCATTAATAAACGGATTCCGGGGTTTTCCATTTTCATATTCAAGCTGTACCAGTGAGTTAAAGGGGTTTCCCGAAGCTTCGCGCCCGACCCGGCGCCACAAATCATCGCCCAACCTGTCCATAACCATCGCCAGTGTGTAGATCTTTGATATACTTTGTATACTGAACTTGTCTTCTGCATCGCCGGTACTGAATGTTTCCCCGCGATTGGTAATGACAGCCATTCCAAACTTATCAGCTGAAACCCTGGCGAGTGCCGGAATATAAGTGGCAACTTTTCCTTGTTTCAGTAAAGGCTGAACCTCGATCTGAATGCGGTTTATAATCTTCTGATAATCCATAAGCGCTGATATTGTTATCTGCAGTTTAAAAATGGATGATGGCCGAAACGGACTTCCGGTTGTCTGATAAAACCATTGGTGTCACAAACCAACGGATGCTTTCAGTGTTTGATGTAGTGATAGTATGCAAAAGTAGCGGGAATATTCTATTTTTGTATTAACAACTTAATTTCATGACAACATCTCCATACGCCCTTTTATCAAAGAAATACTACTTTGATGATACCGCATTCACCAGCCTGATGAAAAAGCGGATTTACAATGTTTTACTGATAGCCAGTAACTATGATTCTTTCGTTCTGGAAGGAGACGGGCGCATTGATGAGCAGATATTCAACGAATATGTGTCGCTCAGTTTGAGGTATCCTCCCCAGTTTATTCAGGTGGCCTCTGAAAAGGAAGCATTGGTAGCCATTGAGAATCAGCACATAGATCTGATTATTACGATGCTGAGCATGGGTAAGAGCGATAGTTTTGACTCTGCACGAAGGCTTAAAAAACTATATCCGGGAATCCCGATTGTAGTACTCACCTCATTCTCGCGCGAAGTTACCCTTACCATTGCCAATGAAGATCTTTCAGCCATTGATTATGTATTCTGCTGGTTAGGGAATGCTGATATTCTGCTGGCCATTATCAAGCTGATCGAAGACAAGATGAATGCCGAACACGACATGAAAGACGTCGGGGTTCAGGCTATTTTGTTGGTAGAAGACTCTATTCGCTTCTATTCAAGCTATTTGCCGAATATCTACAAAATAATTTTTAAGCAATCCAAGGCTTTTATGACCGAGGGTATCAATGAGCACCAGATGATGCTCAGGATGCGCGGAAGGCCTAAAATTCTGCTGGCCACCAATTATGAACAGGCGATTGGTTACTATGAGAAATATAAAAATAACCTGCTCGGAATAATTACCGATACCTCCTATCCGCACAACGGAAAAGAAGACCCTATGGCAGGCCTGAAATTAATTGAGAAAGTAAAGCGTGAAGATGAATTTATGCCTTTGCTGATGCAATCGAGTGATCTGACCAACCATGCCCTGGCCCGTGAACGCAGGGTTGGATTTATTCATAAGCTTTCGCAGACTTTGTCTATTGAATTACGCAACTTTATTATTCAGTATTTCGCTTTTGGCGATTTTGTATTTATCGAACCTGAAACAAGGAACGAGGTAGCACGGGCAGCCGACCTTAAAGCACTTCAGCAGCGAATTTTTGAGATTCCGGACAATTCACTCGAGTATCATGTTTACCGCAATCACATCTCAAAATGGCTGTATGCCCGCGCCCTGTTTCCATTGGCAGAACTTTTCCGCGATCTTCGTCCGGGTGATTTTCAGGATCTGGATGAAATCCGTCGTTTTATTTTCGATGCCATCGCTACCTTCAGGCTGAATAAAGCCAGGGGCATCATCGCAGAATTTAACCGCGAAAGCTTTGATGAATACCTGAGCTTTACCAGGGTAGGGCAGGGGTCGATTGGCGGGAAGGCCCGTGGCCTGGCTTTTCTCGACTCTATGATTAAACGCAATAAATTACTCGATAAATGGCCTGATGTTATCCTGACTATTCCCCGTACAGTTGTGCTGGGTAGTGATATTTTCGACGAGTTTATGGAGGATAACAGCCTCTACAATATAGCCTTGTCAGGCTTAAGCGATGAAGAGATTCTGGATAATTTTGTGGCAGCCCGTTTGCCATTCCGATTGCATGAAGACCTGTATACCTTTATAACCGTTGTTAAGAAACCCATAGCGGTAAGATCGTCGAGCCTGCTTGAAGATTCATATTACCAGCCGTTTGCCGGGATATATTCAACCTATATGGTGCCCAACTTTGTAAACGATGAACGGCTTACCATCGAAAACCTGAGTAACGCGATAAAGAGTGTTTATGCCTCCGCATTTTTCAAGGATTCCAAAGCATATATGCTGGCCACTTCCAATGTGATTGATGAGGAGAAAATGGCCATTGTTTTACAGGAAGTTACCGGTACACCTTACGGAGATCGCTTTTATCCCACACTCTCAGGCGTCGCCCGATCGATTAACTTTTATCCGATTGCTCCTGAGAAACCTGAAGATGGAATCGCGAATATAGCACTTGGTTTAGGTAAGTATATTGTAGATGGAGGGCTTACACTCCGATTCTCGCCCCGCTTTCCACGTAAGGTGTTGCAGTTGTCAACTCCTGAGCTGGCCCTGCGCGAAACCCAGAAGCATTTTTATGCACTCGACCTGCGTCCGGGTAGTTTTACCCCTTCAACTGACGATGCCTGCAATCTGAAAAAACTGAATATACCTGAAGCTGAGGCAGACGGAGCCTTGCGCAATATAGCTTCTACCTTCGACTATGAAAGCCATATGGTGCGTGAAGGTATGTTTGGCCAGGGTAAACGTATCATCTCCTTTTCAAATATTTTACTGCACAATGTATTTCCATTGGCTGATATCCTGGCAACTGTGCTGGAAACCGGTCAGCGAGAGATGGGTAAGCCGGTTGAGATTGAGTTCGCCGTTGACCTGAACCAGCCCAAAGGTCAGCCGGCTCTTTTTAACCTCCTGCAGATCAGGCCTATTGTTGATAGTCGTGAAGCCATTGATGCACCACTGGAGGAGATTCATGAGCAGGATACCCTTATTTACGCCCATTCGGCCCTCGGCAATGGAATAATCAGGGATATTGTTGACTTTGTTTATGTGAAACCTGAATCGTTTAATCCGGCTGCTAATCGAGAAACTGCAATAAAAGTGGGAGAATTGAATGATCGTTTTCTGGCTGAAAAGAAAAACTTTGTGTTGGTTGGGCCGGGTCGCTGGGGTAGCAGCGATCCATGGCTGGGCATTCCTGTAAAATGGCCTCAGATATCCGCTGCCAGGGTAATTGTTGAGTCGGGGCTTGAGCACTATCGGATAGATCCTAGTCAGGGAACGCACTTTTTTCAGAACCTGACTTCATTCAGGGTTGGGTATTTTACTATAAATCCATTTATTAAGGACGGTTTTTACGATCTTGACTTCCTGGCCAGGCAACCTGCGGTTTATGAAGATGAACTGGTCAGGCACATCCGGTTCGATGAGCCTATTGTAATTATGATTGACGGAAAAAAGAACCTGGGTGTGATTATGAAACCGGAAACTCCGGAGATAAAAATGGATTAAGAGACGGTGAAATTTCTAATGTCAATGTCCAACATAAAAACAATCCATGCTGATTGTTGAATCTATTGGAGCCTGGTTATTGGAATTTGGAAATTTTGTATTTATAAATTTTGTCTCAAGCTTAATTTCTGATGCAAACTACCACCTAGTCGGGAAAAACAGGAAACGAAGTTGGAAGACTACCAATTTTCAATAGGAGTTGCTTAACCTTAACCTTAACCTTAACCTTAACCTTAACCTACTGAATCTTCCATTAATTCCCATCAACCAGGTAAGCTCTTAATTCCTGGGATTGTGGGTTTTTAAATAATTCTTCGGGTTTGCCCTGCTCAATAATCTTTCCGTCCGACATAAAAATAACATTATCTGCAAGGCGCATTGCCTGCCTCAGCACGTGAGTGACCAGTATAATTGTATAGTGTTTTTTCAGATCCTTGAAAAGATTTTCGATAATCTTGCTTGAAATCGGATCCAGGGCCGAGGTAGGTTCATCCGCCAGGATAATGCTTGGCTTTACAGCCAGTCCGCGGGCAAGGCACAGGCGTTGCTGCTGTCCGATTGAAAGACTGGTCGCCGGTGCATTTAACCTTGATTTTACCTCTTCCCAAAGACCAACTTCTCTCAGGTGTTTTTCAACGCTGAATTCTATTAGTTTTTTATCGCGGATTCCTTTAAGTTTTAATCCATAAGCGACATTTTTA
>JAAXUD010000830.1 GCA_013336205.1 Lentimicrobium sp.
AAATCACCGATTAGCAATGATTTCTCCATGGAGCCTGAAGGTATCCTGTAGTTTTGAAACAAAAAGATATTAATCAGGGTTACAGCAACAACAGCAAATATTAGTGCATCCAGCCATTCGATCAAACCACTGTTTTTTCCATTTCGTTTTTTCCAGAAGGCCCAGTTCACCTTTTCTGATACATAAATATCGAAAAGAATTATCAGCCCTATAAGTAACCAGTAATTTCCAATCCAGATTACTATAAGGAGATAGATGACCGAAGCAATAAAAAATCTGAAGTATTTGCCTGAGAATATGTTCTTCATGAAGTCTTTTTTGATAAAAGTAAAAATTAATTATAGAATCAGAGGCCACATTTGTAAGCCAATTAAGCTTTAATCCGAGTCCAGGAGTTTTGTTGTTTAGCCTGTTGACACAAGAATTTTAATAAATCCCTGGTATTAAGGAGTTATCAGTGAGATGCCACTCATGTCAGCTTTCCCGTTTTTCAGGAATTCGTAGGTCATCCGATCTGCCTGGCAGTCAATGAACAGGATGCGTTTCAAACTCTTGTTTTTAAAGAAAGTATTTATGAGGGTTGCGTTCCTGAATGCCACCCTGGCAAATGCGCAGTTTTCAAAGGAGCAATCCTCAATTGCACCCTGAAATACTATATCAGCCAGATACATTGCATTAAATGAGGTGCTATTCCACACTGCATCAGCAACTGTGTTTTTCTCCGTGGCACCTGATTTTACCGCCACTCCGGTAAAGCTGCCGGAATTAAACCCGACTCCGGTAAAATCGGCGCCGGTAAAATCGCAGCCGGAGATATGGCTTTGCGAAAACTTAGTGTCCTTAAGTGAACAACCCCTGAACAGATTGTTAACCAGGTTGGAAGCCTGAATGTGACTGCTGCCGAAGTCGGAACCTGAAAAGTCACAACTATCAACATTATTCCCTTTCAGAAGAAGTCCCGATAAGTCGGATCCGATAAACTTGCATCGCTGCATGTTGGAAGAACTGAATTTCTCATTCAGATTTTTCAACCCTGAAAAGTCAGCGCCCACCCAGTTACCGCGTGACATATCCCAGCTACGCCTTTTCTTCTGCTTAACATTGGGCAGGAGAGCTGATTTATTTACCATTGCCTCTGCAGGTGACATCTCAGTAGTCGGAGGTTGTGAGGTTTCCGAAAAATAGTTAAGGTCGACGCCCAGAATTTCCGAGAGACGGGTAAACGTGATAATGTCCGGCATCGATTCTCCGCGTTCCCACTTCCCGACTGCCTGTGAGCTGATGAACAAACGCTCAGCAAGTTGGCTTTGAGAGAGATTTATTTTCTTTCGTGCTTCGGCAATTTTATTGCCAATCATAATTGTTGTTAACATAGTTTCCATCTTTGTTTTATTTTATTGACACTACAAAGATACCAGGGTCCATCTCCCGAATTACTATATAAACAGCCACTATTAGTTGTTAATGCGCTATTTATTGTTGTTTTTTGACAACTATCAGTGGGATACCTGACTCTGGCGGCCCTTGTACTCCAAAAGGTAGAGTTGAATGAAAATACCATACTCTACTTTATTGTCGAATACAGTATCTGTTTTAATAAGTTCTGATTCCGACAAAACAAGATCCAGGTTTTTTTGATTCAATCCCAGGTTGTGAAATCTGACCGCACAGAATTTTTCACCGGGCTGCAGAAACTCACCGGGCAGTGAGTATTGATGTATCCCGGGGAAGGCATCAACGTTCGACATTTCTGCCTTTAGCCAGTAATGACTTAGCCCCGAGTCACCGGTATATTCTGTCAGCGGGCCGGCAGTTACTTCAGTAATATGTAAAATCTTACTAATCTCAGGA
>JAAXUD010000831.1 GCA_013336205.1 Lentimicrobium sp.
GACCAAAGTCAGGAGTACCGGAGATCCTGAGCTGGTTACGCAAATTGGTTATCGGGAGATTAGACAAGGGGATATATGCGAAAAGGGTTATCAGCTAAGACCGCATATAGTGTGGTTCGGAGAAGCAGTTCCCCTTATTGAGGATGCCGCAGAACTAACAGCGCAGGCTGATATTTTATTGGTAATAGGTACTTCACTGCTTGTTTATCCGGCAGCCGGATTAGTTAACTATACCCGCCCTGAATGTGCTGTCTATCTGGTTGATCCGGGTAATCTTCAGGTTTCAGGAATAAGAAATCTAACCTTTATTCAGGAAAAAGCCGGAGTTGGCGTTCCCATACTGGTAAGTAAATTACTAGAGGAAGTTCAATTTAATAATTAATTAATTTTTAATAAGATATGAATTTAACAAACATTCGTTTATTGGGCCCTGTTCTATTGCTTTTTTCTTCATTTCTGATGAATTCGTGCAAGAAAGATGATGATTATGCTGAACGTGATGACAAAAGTATAAGAGAATACCTGGAGTCTAAAAACCTTACAGCTCAAAAAACAGAATCAGGTTTGTATTACATCATAACAGTTCCTGGAAACAGCGAAAAACCTGACTTAAATTCACTGGTGACCGTTCATTATAAGGGCTATTTCCTGGATGATTCGGTCTTTGAATCTTCCTATTCAGGCTCACCGCCAACATTCCCGTTGGCGAATGTAATTGCCGGCTGGCGCGAAGGAATTCAGCTTTATGGGAAAGGTGGAAAAGGAACATTACTCATCCCTTCCAATCTGGCCTATGGAAGCACTGCCAGAACCGGTATACCTGCCAACTCCGTACTCATATTCGATATTAATGTGATTAATATAGAATAGAAATTTCCTGTACTTTCTTTTTTTTCAATACTTTCCGGACTTTTTCTTTGAATTTTAGTCCCGGAATAGTATATTTGCATCAAAATTTAATGTTTAAACTTTCTAGATATGAGAGAATTTGAAAAACATCTTGCAAAAATCCGCCGCTGGTGCGCCATGCAGGAGCGTTGTGTGATTGAAGTAAGAATTCACTGCAATGCAGTCGGGGTTTCAGATGCAAATACTGAAAAAGTAATTGGCAAACTGAAAGAAGAAGGATTTATCGACGAAGAACGTTACGCAAAACTTTATGCCGGCGGTAAATTCCGCAACAAAAAATGGGGACGTGCCCGTATTGTTGGTGAGCTCCAGGCACGTCAGATCCCTGAAGATCTGATCAAGCTGGGCCTCAGTGAAATTGATGAAGAGGAATATCGTGGCAGAATTGTTGAAATGGTTGAGCATAAAATTTCTGTTACTGATGCAACCAATCGCATGCTCTTTAAACATCGTCTTGCCAAACCCGCGATAACCAAAGGTTATGAGCCTGAACTGGTCAGCGACATCATCGATGAATTAATGAAAAAGAAGGGCATCTGACAACAAGCTCAAAGCCTGCCTGATTGCTTGGGCAACCAAGCAGACAGGTAAAAAGTCTAAACCTGTCCTCCGGCAGGTGGGGTAAAAAGTATAGAGCCTGCATGTTGAGGTTAGTTAAAAGTCCGATTTCAATAGAAGGGTTTTTGGCTTATGCCCTTTTTACCTTACTAATAACCCTCAGGCTAAACAAGTAAGTTGATCATCCTAAGGAAACAGGATTCCATGCGATCGGTCATAACTTATCAATTCCTGACGTTTTCAATGATTTAAAACTATATTATGGTTCAGAAAGATCAATTGAATGATATTCAAAAAAGGCTTGATGCTTTAAGGAGGTTCCTTTGACATTGATGCAAAAAAGGAACAGATAAAAGAGGAAGAGGCAATTACTCACCAACCG
>JAAXUD010000288.1 GCA_013336205.1 Lentimicrobium sp.
CGAAATCTTCAACGCTGAGACGTTCAGCTCTCAATGTAAACATATGCTCCAGCTTTTCTGACTTTTCAAAGGAGAATGATTTCAGCCCGTTCCTCAGGGTTTTCCTTCGCTGATTGAAAGCAGTTTTTACAATTGTAAAAAAGAGTTTTTCATTGCAACCCAGTGATTGAACTTCATTTCGTTTGAGCCGGATAACGGCAGACTTTACTTTTGGCGGTGGTACAAACACATGTTCACTCACAGTAAATAGATATTCTATAGTATACCAGGCCTGTAGTAACACACTCATAATTCCGTAGGTTTTACTACCTGGAGGAGCTGCAATCCTTTCGGCTACTTCCTTTTGCAACATACCCACAACTTCAGGAACACGATCGCGGTTTTCCAATACCTTAAATAATATCTGACTAGAAATATTATAAGGAAAGTTGCCGATAACCGAGAATTTACCTTCAAACAGCGTGTCAGGTGAAATACGCAGGAAATCACCTTCAATAAAGCAATCAGCTGAGGATGGGAAAGTGGTTTTCAGATAGGGAATGGAATCACGGTCAACATCAAGGGCTATGAATTTGGCGACTGGTAGTTTTAGCAGATACTTGGTCAATACGCCGGTCCCAGGCCCAATTTCGAGCAGGGCATCACAGGGAAGGCTCAGACTTTCAACAATATTTCGGGCGATATTTTCATCCTTTAAAAAGTGCTGCCCCAGGTGTTTTTTTGCTCTGATTGGTTCCATAGTGATTTCGGATTTCGGATTTTTGATTTCGGATTTAATTAGCAGATTAGCTGATTAGCAGATTAGCAGATTAGCTGATTAGCAGATTCGGCTTTATGTTACATTGTGAAATCCTGCTACCAGGGAACTGACAAGGAGAAAAGCCTGCCCGCCGAAACACCGTGCAGGTGTGGAGACCAGGGGACAAGGACAAATTTAATTTCCAATTTCCAATCCCGATAGCTATCGGGACCAATTTCCAAGTCACTTTAAAGCCTGGCCGTTTGGCCTTCTCCTTGTCCCCATTTCTCCTTGTCCTCGTGTCTGTTGCTAAGGAGACGGAATTTCGCTATTCAATTTACATGCTCCATGCCCTGCGCTCTGTGCCCCATGCCCTGAGCCCTGTGCTCTGTGCCCTGTGCTCCATGCCCTGTGCCCTGCGCTCTGTGCCCTGAGCCAATTCAATTAACCGGATCTCCTCTCAACGTCCTGAATCTCTTTCTGGCTTCTACAGTATATAAGCTTCCTGAGTATTTTACCAGGAGTTCCTGATACGCGGCCATTGCTTTGGTTGTATCCTGAAGGTGAGTTTCATACAAAACTGCCAGCTTAAACAGGGCATCGTCACCCAATATGCCGTCACCATAATCGCTGACTACTTTTTGGTAAAGGCTTGCTGATTCCTGAAAGTTACCCTGTTTCATTAAAATCTCTGCTTTTTTCATCAGGGCATCATCCATAATACTGTGAAATGGAAATGCGTCCATCAGGGAGTCAAGCACGCCAATGGCTGCTTCCGGCTGGTTGCGGTACAACAACAGGTCGGCGCGGGCATAAGTGCCGAGTGCGACAGTAGAACTATCTTCCTCGATATTGTCGCTGATCAGCAGTGATAAAGCCATGGCATCATTGGCAATAAGTTTTGATGTAGCTGCTTTGAGCACATTGAGTTGTGCGCCCGACCAGGCAAACTCTCCTATATAAAATGAGAGGCGTGCATTCCGATAGCGGGCTTCATGGCCGATAGGCTCATTTTTAAAGGCTTTATCAACCTGTGAATAGAGCAGGGTTGCTTCCCAGGGGTCGCCGGTGAAAAGGTAGATATCGGCCAGCTCAAGTTTGGAATTGGCCTGCATCAGGCGGTCGCTGTCGGTAAGTCCGACAAGTTCTTCAAGCAGCGCTATGGCCGATGTTGTATTTCCCAGGTAAAATGCCTGCAAATGAGCCAGGTTGCGTATCAGTGGGAAAATTAAGGGATTACGGCCTGCCTCCTCAAGAGTTTTCTGATATCTGACTTCCAGTTTTTCCAACTCCGGAAGGCTAACCGGGTATTTCCTGGTAATTATTTCATATTCAGTTCTCAGCAGTTCAATCCTTGATTGTATCACAAGCGTTGGATCATCGGATTTATCAATTACATAGCTGTATGCCTCAGAAGCAATGCTAAACTCTTCGTTTGCGACACAAAGCTGACCCAGCGCAAATGCCCTGCCACCGTTTTCATCGAGCCTGCGGTCAAGTGCTTTCACCTGGATAAAAGCAGCATTAAAATCCTTTAACTGAATCGAAAGCCAGAGCATTAATTCAGAAAGCATTACATCATCAGGGGCTTTTTGCACTTTCCTGAGCAACGCAATTCTTATCGCCTCGCTTTTTAGCCCTTCCGGGTCGTTGGCCAGCGAGTTTTGCAAACGATCCTGGACCTGTTTAAGCATTTCGGGCCTCACCTCAACCAGTTCGAGGTATTCATTGGCCATCCTGTCAAAGCTTCCCTGCACCTCATACAGCATAGCCAGCTCAAATCCAAAAGTATAATCCGGAGAAAGCAATTGCCTCCCTTTCAGATAAGTACGGATCGCATAGTCATTCTCACGTCTTACCTGGAAGGCATTCGCCAGTTCGGCAATCTTGCGCTGATCGGCCGGCAATTCCTTAATTGCCTGTTCATAAAGTTTAGCGGCCTTGCTACTCTGGTTAGCCCTGATAAGAACATAACCCTGATCGACCAGATACCTGGAATCTTCGGGATTTCGTTTGGCCTGTCGCTTCACTATTTTCTCCGCTTCATCCAGGTTGTTTAATTCCAGCAGACTTTGAAGCAGGTAAGTGTAATTGTAAACACTGGGTTTCTCATCAAACAGACGTCCAAAAAGGGTGGCAGCCTTATCAAATTCACGGTTATTGTAATACTGCAGGCCCAATTGCTCATCAGTTACCGCCTGGGCAAATACCGTTACTGCCTGCCCGGAAAGAGCAAAAATCAATACAAGCAGAAACAGCATTTTTCTCATAATCTTAGGCAGCAGTCTGAATTTGGTAATAGACTAACAAGCAATTTCCTGCAAGTTAGAGAGTGTTTAAATTTTGTTAACCTCTATGAATAGGCCCGTCCTTTAGGGCGGGTGTAGTGATAAACAACAAAATCAGGGGGCAAAATCCTGAAAAATTTGTAAATTCATAATAAATTTTTCAGGATTTTGCCATTATATGTGATTTTTATTTGAAACCCACCCTAAAGGATGGGCCTATTGAAAATGAAATTAAAAAATTTAAACAGTTTCTTAATATCTGCAAAAGGAAAAGGTTATCATTTTTAGATGTAATACAGAAAAGAGTCTCACTTTTTAAATAAATAGCCAGACCATGGCTGATTATTTTATCATCTCAAAACCAGTATATTTAGCAAGTGCTTCAGGCATTCTTATGCCTTCGGCTGTCTGGTTGTTTTCGAGCAATGAGGCAACAATCCTGGGCAAAGCCAGTGCACTGCCGTTGAGGGTGTGACAGAGGCGGGTTTTCCCGGTTTCATCTTTAAAGCGGAGTTTCATCCGGTTTGCCTGGAATGATTCAAAATTTGAAACGGAACTTACCTCAAGCCAACGCTGCTGAGCTGCTGAGTAAACTTCAAAGTCATAGGTGAGGGAAGACGTAAAACTCATGTCGCCCCCACATAGCCTCAGTACCCTGAAAGGCAATTCCAGTTTTCGGAGCAATCCGGCAACGTAGTTGCGCATTTCTTCCAGTGTTTCATACGACTTGTCAGGATGTTGGATCTGAACGATTTCAACTTTATCAAATTGATGTAAACGGTTCAGCCCACGGACATCTTTGCCATAAGAGCCGGCTTCACGACGAAAGCAATTCGAGTAAGCAGCATTTTTAATCGGGAAATCGGTTGATTTTACAATCACATCCCTGTATATATTGGTTATGGGAACTTCAGCAGTAGGAATAAGGTAAAGCTTGTCAACTTCACAAAAATACATCTGCCCATCTTTGTCAGGTAACTGACCTGTGCCATAGCCGGATGCTTCATTTACAACCAATGGAGGTTGAATTTCTTTATAACCTGCCTCAACAGCATTGTCGAGGAAGAAATTAATCAATGCTCTTTGCAGTCTGGCACCCTGGCCTTTATAGAATGGGAATCCGGCACCGGTAACTTTATTGCCCAGCTCAAAATCGATAATGTCATACTTTGAAGCAAGATCCCAGTGAGGCACCGCACCTTCGTAGAGGTTTGGCATTTCGCCTTCGCTGTAAACAATTTCATTTTCCTCGGGTGTTTTACCGCGCGGAACAGAGGTATGCGGCACATTGGGCAGAAGAACAAGCAGGTTGTTCTGTTCAAGGGTAAGGTTGTCAAGGTTTTCGGCCAGATCTTTGGCCTGTATTTTCAATTCAGCAGTGCGGGCTTTTAATTCGCCGGCCTCAGCAGCTTTTCCTGATTTAAACAAATCGCCTACCTGGCGGGCAATGGAATTTGACTCGGCCAGGTTGTCATCAAGATTCTTCTGGGCTTCGCGGCGGCGGGCATCAATGTCTATTATTTTTTGAAGTGTTTCAGCAGCATCTATGTTTTTAATGGCCAGTCTGGCGGCAACTTCAGCCGCATTTTCGCGGATATAATTCAGTTCAAGCATCTGTTTTTGATTAAGTGGTGCAAAGGTAAGCAGAAATAGGCTAGGGAAGCCTCAAGTAAAAAGTAAAAAGTAAAAAGGGAAAAGATTTGAGCGGTGAGATTTGAGCGGTGAGAAAATGAGAACACC
>JAAXUD010000289.1 GCA_013336205.1 Lentimicrobium sp.
CGCAGGTTGAAATCGGAGCAAGCCCGGATGTATTAATAGCGCCGGCTGCCTATGAGATGACCACTTATTATTATGGATACGACTATTGGTATTATTATGACTGGTGGTATGGTGGTTATTATCCCGGCGGTGGCTGGTATTATCCTTATCCTGTAGTTGAGGGTTACACAACGGGTAGTCTTATTGTTAACCTGGTAGATCCGAATGATGTGTCTGCCAATGACAGGCCCCGCGTTGCATGGACTTTTATCATCAACGGACTGCTTGAAGGAACTACCTCGGAATTCACTACCAGATATACAAAGGGTATTGACCAGGCATTTGAACAATCACCGTATCTAAATAATTAATACTGAGATAAAGATGAAAAAATTAACAATATTTCTCATACTTGCTGCAGGTGTATTCATGGCACCATTTGTTTCAGCCCAGAGTTTTACCTCCGCGCAGTACTCCATTGGTATTCCTTTTGGCGGGCTAAAAGATCACACAGACCAGGTTAGTTTTCGTGGTTTTACATTTGAATACCAGCGGGAAGTTGCCGAGAACGTATCTGTTGGGGTAAATCTCGCCTACAGTGTATTCTATGAACGCAAGGATTATGACAGTTATACACAGGGGAATGCAACACTTACAGGTGTTCAGTACAGGTATAACAATATGTTCCCGATGTTGGTAAATGCTCATTACAACCTTGGTACCGGAGCCGTTATTCCTTATGCCGGCCTGGGTTTAGGTACACTTTATAATTTACGTAACACTGACATGGGCGTTTACACTATCGAAGAGAACAACTGGCATTTCCTGATTTCTCCGGAATTAGGCGCCATGTTTGATATCTCCGCAGGCACAAGCATTAAAATAAATGCTAAATACGATATGGCATTTAAAACCAAGGATGCAGATGGATTAGGAAATCTGAATTTCAATATTGGATTGGTATTCCTCTCTTTCTAACAGTCAGAGTTAAGGTTTAAATACCAACCCGGATGTTGATCTGACCATTGGTGCTTATATTCAATTAGCAGCCAGATTCCTGAAAAGCCCTTTTCGATGAACGAAAAGGGCTTTTCGGTCACAAATCCGGGAGGAAAAAGACATTCAGGTTGCATCAGACAAGCTTCGTCAGATTGTTTTTATTCATTGAATGATTTAGAGGCTGTTTAAATTTTGTTAAACTCAGTAAATTGGCCCGTCCTTTAGGGCGGGTTTTTATCAGATTATCACAGAAGGTGGCAAAATCATGAAAAATTTATGATTGAATTTACAAATTTTTCATGATTTTGCCCCTAGATTTGTTGTTTTTCCCCTTTGCCCGCCCTAAAGGACGGGCCTATTGAAAAATGAATATGAAATTTAAACAGACTCTTAAAGTTTCCTTAATCCGCTTTATTTTTTAACTCAAACTAAAAGAATTATATGAAAAGAATTTTTTTCTCAGTACTGGTACTGTCAATTCTGTTGTCGGCCTGTACATCTCAACAGGTGATTGGCTATTGGGTTAATAAGGAAGCTTTACCAAAAGAGCCTTTTAAAAAAATCTTTATTCTGGCTCTCCTTGAAAAAAAGGAATCAAGAATCTATGTTGAAGATCAAATGGCAGCGCTGATTGAATCGCGTGGACAGAAATCAGTGAAAAGTTACCATGTTTTCCCTCCGGAAATTTCCATGCAGGGCATGCTGACCCGGGAACAACTGGCGCAGGCTATCAAAAATGCCGGGTGCGATGGTCTGTACATTATATCGCTGCTTGATACCCGGACAGAGTCCCATTATCAGCCCGGCACGGCCTATTACCCAATGGGATATGGATATTATGGCAGCTATTACGGATACTACAATTATTATTACCCACAGGTTTACCAATCAGGCTATTACATCACAGATCAAACCTATTATGTTGAAACCAACTTTTTTGATGTTGAAGCAGACCAGTTGTTGTGGTCAATTCAGTCAGATGCATACAACCCCACTGACCTGCAGAGCATGTTCAAGGAGTATTCCCGCCTGATGCTTTATAAACTGAAAAAAGAAGGTGTGATCAAGTAAATGGGTTAATTTTTAAGTTGACTGGTTTCTTTCGCTGGTGCTCATACCCGATTAGAGATTTTCATAAGCAATAGCTGCATCAGCCGATGCGGTTATTGCTTTTTCTCTCTCTGCCTTTAGAAATACCTGTCCGAATTGGAAACAGCGCGTGTTTATTTACCAGGCCTGATAAAGCCTGATAGTTTGAAATAATTCAGATAGTCTGATACGGAAAGCCCCCAAATCTATATATCAGGATTCCTGTGAATTGATTGACCGGACTTGTTTCCCAGGGTTATTTTTGGGCCCAGCAATCGTTGAACCGCAGAGAAGAACAGGGCAGTAGACCATCCGAAGAGCAGAATCCCGCTCATCGCTTCAAACCCGCTCATGATTCTCCAGCGGGGAATCAGGGTTATATCGCCATAACCAACTGTGGTATAGGTAATCATCGAAAAATAGATGGCTTCTTCATAATTGCTTAATTGTGGAATATCCGTAATAAAAAGATATGCCAGTGCCCAGACCGTGATTTCGGTGAAGTGAAGAATCATAAGAAAAATAGCCGTGGAGGATAGGATAAATAATCCATTGTTTATCTTATCAATACTATGTTTTCCTGTTATGTGTTTCCGGAACAGATAATTTATCCACCAGGAAGTACCCCATCCATGTATCAAAATGGTTAACACTATAATTGTAAGACTTATTGAAACCGGCAGTAACATGACAATTTGCTTTTAAGAATAATTTATTGAACAAATAAATGTTGCAAAAAAATCCAGGAATATGGTATCATCAGTGCCCTGAAAAAGGTGCCATCACTTAACCTAATAGCAAAAACCTACATGAATTTGAATCAATTTTCACTTCAAGGAATCAAAAACATCAAGCAGGTCTTTTCCCTTTTATAAAAGTTTGTTGTTTCTACTTTCTTGTCTTCCACTTCTTCTTTTCTTCCTTGTAAGCTTTCTTATTCTCTTTCGACATAATCATGGTCTCTTTCAACCCATTCAGTACAGATTTAAGAATAATGTTAAAACCGCCCTTGTTCATATCCCTTTCAGCATGGTATGTTACTACACGTGGCGGTTTATCGGGGGATGGCGGATTACTGGCATTCAGGTAGGAATTGGCCGCAAATCCAACAACAGAGTTCTGCCAGTTTTTATCAGTCAGCTTCAGATCAACATCCAGGTCGTGGTAGAGGAACTTCATGGTGCCGCTTGAATGGGTGCGATATACCATACCTGAAAATGTTATCTCGTCGATCATGCCTTTTTTTATAGCAGCCGGCGAATAGGCGGCAAGCAATTTATTTAAGTCCTTTAAGTCGGATTTTCCAATTTTCCCCTTGATGTTGAATTGCGGTTTCTTATAGCTGAAACCTGCATCCAGGGTCAAAAAGACTTTGTTTTCGAGATAGCCGGAAACCTTAATTGAAAGTAAATTACCCGCAGGTAGATTGGTAATATTTTTTGCAGTGAGTGCCCCTCGTTGTATTATAACTTTCGCGTATTTGCCATCTTCCTTTCGCTCAACATTTACAAAGCTCACACCGGTTGCCTTCACACTTTTTACCTGCATCGGGAGCGGAATGGCTGCAATTTTCTGAGCCAGGTATTCAGGAAATTTTTTCCGATCGACTGGTTTTGACTTGTCTTTGTAAAGTGATAATTTCAGCTTTTCAATCTGAATTTCATCGATTAGTAATTTCCGGGCGTATATGAGTGAATCAAAATCCAGTCCGGTAATGTTCAGTGTGTCTACACTGCCCGAGAACTCTGTTTTTTGAAACCGTGATTTTGCCTGCAGCACTGCATTGCTGACATTGGGCTCAAATGAAAATCCGTTTAATTGGATTGCTTTATCTTTATAACCAAGATGAAATGAATTCAGCGATATATGAAAGGTACTGTCCGCTGTTTGAATATCCAGCATTTTAACTCCTGTACTGAAATCGGCAAAGTGATATATCAGGGTATCAATAGATTTTTGAACCTTCAGCGTATCAAGCGTTAGTTCGTAATCCTTAAAACTTACATATTTTAAGGCTTCTTTCATCATCTTCCCGTTTAGTTCCCCGATTGCAAGTTCAATATGATTGTATGAAATGATGTCCTTGCCCGGGAGCTGTTGGATCATTAAATCTTTGACCGAGATACTGAATCCCCGGACGCTGATTTCTCTTTGCCTGGCTGAATTTATGGCTTGTATTGAAGCATTAACTAATTCAAATTCTTTTAAAAGAAAAGATCCGATTGGTTTCTTCCCGCTTTTTTTTTGCTCTGCAGCAACCACAGTAGAGTCCTTGAATGGGAAAAATATGGGGATATTGTCAGTAATGTTTAATTCAACTTCGGGTTCTGTGATCTCAATTCTATCAAGTTGCAGAATATTCGATTTTAGCAAGTCGATTAGTTGAACATTCCTGAGTAGAAGTTTGTGGGTGCTGAGCCGGAGAGTACTGTTTATATAAGGGTAGTCATGCAGTGGCTTCTTTCGTGGCTGCATAACCACATTGAACACTTTGATGTTACCCTGTAATGGATTGACGCGCAGTCTTTCAAACTTCAGTTCATACACATCCGAAATGGTGCTCGAATTGAAGGTTTTAAGCAATGCATCTGACAATAGTTGGTTAAAATTCCGGTAAATATAAATCCCGGTGATAGAGAGTACAATAACCACAATGACAAGTACCCAAAGTAAAATCTTTTTTATGGGT
>JAAXUD010000832.1 GCA_013336205.1 Lentimicrobium sp.
TTTTCTGTTTTCGGGCCTACCTACTGGAAGCCTCGTGCACCGCATGTTGCAGGGTTTTCAACCCCGCATTATGTTTATCCTGAATCTCCTTATTTTAGCGAAGTTCCATTTAGTCACCGGATTAAGCAAACCCTGTTCGATCAACTCCGATTGTTATTGATGATCCGGAATATTGACTACCTGATTGCTGAAACGGAGGATGTCAGGAACCGGTTAATTAATCACCTGAAGGTTGACGAACACCGCGTTTTTCATATATCAAATACACTGAATGAAGTATATAGCGATCCCACTCAATGGACATACAGGGCTAAACTTCCACCAAGAGAACCGGGTGAACTGAGACTGGTTACCATTTCGTCAAATCATTTGTTCAAAAACCTGAAGATTATCAATGAGGTGATTAACCAGGTGAGGATTCTCCGCCCTAATCTTAATATTAAGTTTGTGCTTACACTGCACCGGAGGGAGTTTAAAAATCTGGGAACAAACCGGCGTTATGTTCATTTTACCAACAGGCTTAACGTAAATGAATGCCCCTATTTATACTCCCAATGCGATTTTATGTTTTTGCCGACTTTACTTGAGTGTTTCTCAGCTTCCTATCCTGAAGCGATGAAAATGGGGTTGC
The DNA here is from genome assembly GCA_013336205.1 of Lentimicrobium sp. Taxonomy (GTDB): domain Bacteria; phylum Bacteroidota; class Bacteroidia; order Bacteroidales; family Lentimicrobiaceae; genus Lentimicrobium. The sequence goes on from JAAXUD010000832.1 coordinate 632, forward strand.
CAATTATTACTTCTGATCTGAAATTTGCGCGCGAAGTTTGTGGAGATGCAGCCCTGTACTTTGATCCGGTTAATGCACTTGATATCGCGAAAAAGATAGTTTTTCTGCATGAAAATCCTGAAATTCAGGAAAAAATGAAAGCAATAGGATTAAATCGTCTTGCCGGATTTGGTACTTCTGGTGAACGGGCAATCCACTATCTTGAAGTTGCCGCCAGGGCAGCTAAAAGCCCGGTAACTCAAAAGAGGGGCTTGCATCACGGTATTACTTTACCAACTTTATCGATGCCATCCGTCCCAACGAATCAGCTATCCTGATTATATACACCCCTTTTTTTAAATTCCGGATGTCAAGCGGCATCTCATTCCGGCCTCTGTTCAGATTCATATTTTCTGATTTTACCAATTGACCGGTCAGGGAAATAACCGAAACCCGGACCGGCAGTTCATTTTCTGAAGTTACAAAAAGATGCGCCATTTCCTGACTTACCAGGTAGATGCCTGCATTCCTGAAAATAGCCTGGTTGTTAATGCCCCCGGCACTACCCGCATTTACTTCCAGCTTAAGTCTTACAGGCAGGTGGTCAGAGTTGTTGAACAGGGCGGTAAGCACCTCAGCCGGCACAGAGGTATTGATAGGGGAGTCGGTAAGTGATTTGTTGAAATGACGACCGTCCTGGCCTACTGCCTGATAAGAGTTGTCTATGTACTTCAGCCCCATACTGCCATTGATAATCTGTGCAGTAGCTAAAATGTGGTCAAACCGATCGTCCATGCCACCGGATGACTGACAGCCATTTGAGCTTGTAGTTACCGATTGGGTATGCCAGGCGGCATAAGTACTGCTGTTATTCCAGTCGCCGGGCTTTGCGATGGGGTCGAAAAATCTGAAATCTGCCGCTGTAATATCTGTAACATGCTGGTAGCAAAGCTCTTCAGAAGTGTATGTGTTCAGGTCGCCCATAAAGAGGTAGTTGCCAGGCTCTTTATTGCTTTGTAAGTAACTGATCATATTTGCAGTCATTGCGGCCCTAGTTGTGGCGTCGGCACCGGTATTGCCCGCTTTCAGGTGCGCGACCAGGCAGTGGATGAAAATTGTATCACCCTGTGTGAGGGCAGACGATTTGTAATAGAGGGTAAACAGGTCAATGTCGCGTGTTGTTGATTGCACAACCTCATAGGATTTCAATTCCAGTTTGTTACTATTGTAGAAGA
>JAAXUD010000833.1 GCA_013336205.1 Lentimicrobium sp.
TTATAATCTAAAGACAATTTAAAAAGGAAATACCCTTATCCAAAACACGAAAAACTTAATATTTTTTTTAGTGATTTCGAAATTGGTTTTAGACAAGGGATATTAAGCTATTGTAAACTGGTTAAAAGTTCTTCAGGTGTGTTAATAAGTAACGAAGGTTTTTCATTGGATAGCTCTTTATAACTTCCATACCCATAAAGCACTGCTGCAGAAGATATCCCGGCAAGTCTGGCGCCTTTAATATCATGAAACCGGTCGCCTATCATCAGAATTTGTTTAGAAGGTGGTAGTCCAAGTTTATTAAGTGTATAGGAGATGAGTTCATGTTTGTCGCTTCTTTCACCGTTAATTTCGCACCCGGAAACTGTTTGAAACAATGTGGCGAAGTTTGTGCTTTTGATTATCTCTTTAGCAAACACTTCTGCTTTGGATGTCACCAAACTAAGTTTGAATCCTGCCTCAGCTAATAGCGTGAGAACTTCAGGAATACCCGGGTAAATTTTATATGCATGCATTCCTTTAGTGCTGTAATATTCCCGGTAGGTTATGGTTGCATGTTCTGCCATTTCATTGCTAAATCCGAACAAGGTTTTAAAAGATTCACGCAAAGGTGGGCCAATAAACGGATTCAGATCGGCCGGCCATTCACTTTCCGGAATCTGAAGCTTCTTCAACGTATAGTAAACAGAATTGAATATCCCTGGTTTAGAGTCAATCAGCGTTCCGTCCATGTCGAAAAACAGGTGGGTGAATTTCATTTGGTATTGAATTTAATGATAAGTTGAATTAATGCCATTATGAACAAAAAAGATTTAAGAATGATAGTAAATGTTTAAAATTCTTCCTGGTCTGAATAAGAAATTGATTTTAAAAAGTAAAGCCGATCCCACGGAACCGGCTTTACTACTGCTGATTTCAGTTTAGTCATTATGTCAGATAGCTCTTTGTCCCTTTGTCATCTGTGAGTTTGTCAATATTTGAAAATTCCACAAGAACTTTAAGTTTTCAAAGTAACCACGATCCCGATTGAATCTTAACCAATGGTTATCAGCGATTGGAAATTGGTCCCGATAGCTATCGGGATTAGACATTAGAAATTCCTAAAGCAACCCTCCGTTTTTATAAATCTGAAGTTGCGCATCATAGAATTTATTGATGATAGTTGACTTTCCGCTCGTAAGGTTGGTAAGATCACCGCTGGTAAAGTCAACACTGATCATATCACCTGTTTTAAGTTCAAGTTCTTCAAGCATACCTTCCTCATAAGTCAGAATAGGCAAGGCAGCATTGATTGCATTGCGCTCGTAAATAGCGCCATAAGATTCAGCAATGATACACTGAACGCCCAGCGCTTTAAAACAATCAACCGCCTGCTGGCGTGAACTTCCGGCGCCGAAGTTTTTGGTTGTGATAACAATATCACCAGCTTGCGCTTTTTTTGCAAAATCTTCATATCCTTTCAGGTTATCGAAGGTATACTGACCCATTTCTTTGATATCGGTGATGGCCAGGTAACGGTTGTGGAAGATCATATCGGTATCAATGTCATCCTGACGGATTACCCAAACACGACCTTCAACCTTAGTTGGGACATCTGAAAGTGCTGTTTTTACTTTGGCTTCAACAGCTGTAGTCTGAGCTTTAGCGCTGAACAGCGCTGGCTCTGCCGGTATTTCATCGGGCGTTGTAATGTATCCGGCAACGGCAGAAGCTGCAACAGTAGCAGGGGAGGCCAAAGTAAAAACAGCACTTTCAGATGTCCCAACTAAGGTTGAAGGTCGTGTTTGGGTAATCCGTCAGGATGACATTGATACCGATATGATCTTCCACAACCGTTACCTGG
>JAAXUD010000023.1 GCA_013336205.1 Lentimicrobium sp.
CATTATCGGCGACCTTGACAAAGCATTTCTGAACGGGGTTGACCTGAACAGCATGTATACCGGAAATGGTAAAATTCCCGAACTGGTTTTCTTCCTTTACCAGATGATGTTTGCAATCATTACCCCGGCGCTTATTACCGGTGCTTTTGTCGGCAGGGTTACCTTTAAAAGTTATATGTTCTTCCTGATCGTATGGCAGGTGCTGGTTTATTACCCGTTCGTTCATATGGTATGGGGCGGCGGTCTTTTGGCTCAATGGGGTGTACTTGACTTTGCCGGTGGGATTGTCGTTCATGCAACTGCAGGTTTCGCGGCTCTTGCATCAGTCTTTTATGTAGGCGCCAGGGCCGACAAGGATGCAACACCGAATAGCATTCCGCTTGTAGCTATTGGCACTGGTTTGCTATGGTTCGGATGGTATGGTTTTAATGCCGGCAGCGAATTGTCTGTTGACAATATTACTGTTCAGGCTTTTGCCAATACCGATGTGGCGGCTTCATTTGCAACCGTTACCTGGCTCATTATCGAATGGATCAGGGCGCGCAAACCTAAATTTATTGGATTGCTCACCGGTGCTGTCGCAGGACTTGCGACTATAACCCCTGCAGCTGGATTTATACCTATCTGGGCAGCAGCTCTTATCGGAATAACGGCTGGATTTGTTTGTTACTGGGCCGTGCACCTGAAAAACAAACTTGGCTGGGACGATGCCCTTGATGTATGGGGTGTGCACGGTGTTGGTGGCGTACTCGGGACCATATTACTCGGAGTATTTGCTTCAAGTGCCATCAACCCGATGGTAACCACCCAGGGTCTTATTTATGGTGAATGGTCATTCTTTTTCAAACAGGTGATCGCTGTTGCAGGCGCTTCTGCCTATGCATTTATCTTTACTTACATTATGCTCGCGTTAATTAATAAACTTACACCTGTAAGAGTTAGTGAGAGTGATGAAATAATCGGACTCGACAATTCATTGCATGGTGAGCAAGCCTACGATTCAGGTTCCATGTAAATGGCTCCGGTGATTTAACAGTTTATTGGCAAAGGTTTTGATGCGCATCAAAACCTTTGTTATTTTTGCACCTCCGGATAAACGAATCCTTCATTACTTACGGAGCTGTCTAACAAGTAAAATAGTCCTCTATGATAAAATCCTTATTAATCTCTGTTTCCTTTTTTTGGGCACTGGGTGTATATGCACAAGACGATAACCATCGGGTTATTGATGATAAATCGGGTAAAGAAATCCTTATCGGAACAGTAACCCGTGATGGTTTGATTTCAATGGGTGACTGGTTTAATGAAGAATACAATAAATATCAGCCGGATTCTGCAGTTATCAGCAATATTAAGACCTATAATGACAATTTCCCCTGGGTTTTCATTGTATTAGGCACCTGGTGTGGCGACAGCCGCGAGCAGGTACCACATTTTCTTAAGATAATGGACGTACTTGACTATCCCGCAGAACAAATATTTATGGTAGCCGTTGACCGCGATAAAAAGGCTGGAAATTTCTGTGTCGGCGATTATAATGTCACGCTGGTTCCTACATTTATGATGACACAGGATAGCGATGAAATTGGCCGGATTATTGAAACACCGGTTACTACGCTGGAACAGGATTTCCTGAATATCCTTAACGGGAGGATTGCTGCACCGGTAGAAAAATAGTTCAGATTTCTAATTTTGATTTCATGCTTGTTTTCGAGACGATTAAAGAAATGCATACCTGGGCCGGATCAGCAAGGCTTTCAGGTAAAAGTACCGGATTTGTCCCTACCATGGGTGCATTGCACGAAGGGCACCTCTCCCTGGTGAGGCTGGCCCGTGAACAGAATGATCTGGTATCTGCCAGTATCTTTGTAAATCCAATACAATTCAACAACCCTGATGATCTGAAGAAGTATCCGCGCACCCTAGATCGTGACCTGGAGATGCTCTCATCTGCTGGCTGCGATGTGGTTTTTACCCCTTCAGTTGAAGAAATGTACCCTGAAAAGGTTGAAAAACAATATGAGTTTGGCGATCTTGCCACAGTGATGGAAGGCGCTTTCAGGCCAGGACACTTCAATGGTGTAGCCGTAGTTGTTCATCGTCTTTTTGATATTGCGGTTCCTACCCGGGCATATTTTGGCGAAAAGGACTATCAACAGTTACAGATTATCAAAGCCCTGGTAAAAAGTGAAAAACTTGAGGTAGAGATTATCCCCTGCCCAATCAGTCGTGAAGCAGACGGCCTTGCCCGCAGTTCGCGTAATGAAAGACTCTCCCCTCAGATGCGCGCTGCAGCTCCTTATATTTATATGGTGCTTAAAGAAGCAAAAAGTCTTGCCGCTGCTCATACCGCAGCGCAGATAGTCAATTTTGTAACTAAAAAATTTGAAGATCATCCTTTGCTCAAACTTGAATATTTTTCGATAGCAAACGCTGACAATCTGCAAGCAGTCAGTGGTGTAATAAAACCTGATACTTATGGATTTATTGCGGTTTTTGCCGGTGATATCAGGCTTATCGACAACATAAGATTAATTTGAGTACTTTTGCAGCACCATGACAATAGAGCTATTAAAATCAAAAATTCACAGGGCAACGATCACCGAAGCCAACCTTCATTATATAGGTAGTATCGGCATTGACCAGGACCTGATGGATGCTGCCAACCTGATTGAGTTTGAGAAAGTACAGGTATTGAACATAAACAATGGCGAACGGCTTGAAACCTATGTTATCAAAGGTGAACGCGGGAGTGGAATGATCAGCCTCAACGGAGCAGCTGCCCGTAAAGCCGCAGCAGGTGATCTTATCATTATTGCCGCCTATGCTCAGATGAGTCCTGAGGAAGCCCGCACATTTAAACCTGCCATTGTTTTCCCTGACAGCAATAACAAACCTGTATAAGATAAACTGTGAAAAAAACGATTGGTAATATACTCAGATTCAGCTTTTTCCTGGGATTAGGCTTGTTTTTCATCTGGTTGTTCATGCGCAACCTTTCGGCAGAGCAAAAACACGAAATTTTCGAATCATTAAAAATCGCCAATTACTGGTGGATAGTCGTGGCTGTGTTTTTAGGAATCCTGAGTCACATAAGCCGTGCCATGCGATGGAAAATACTATTGGAACCATTGGGGTATACCCCCCGGACTTCTAATGTATTTATGGCCGTTATGATTGGTTATCTTGCCAATCTTGCCTTACCCCGTTTGGGCGAAGTCAGCCGCTGCGGTATTCTCACCCGCTATGAAAAAATTCCTTTCAACAAATCATTTGGAACGGTAATTACGGAGCGGGCATTTGATATGCTTTCTTTCATATTGCTTTTCTTTGTCCTGGTCATAACCATGTCAGGTAAACTCCATTTTTATATCGAAGAAAAGATTTATGCTCCATTGCAAAGTAAATTCAATTTCAGTGGTGATCCCGATTTTTCGATAATACTGGCTCTTGCTGCGATAGCTGCAGCGGTAATTATTGTGACAATTATTATCTATAAAAAGTTCAGACATACAGCCATTTACAAGAAATTCTACAACCTGCTGCATGGCTTACTGGAAGGAATAAGGTCGTTAACCCGGATTAAAAAACCCTTTCAGTTTATTGCCCATACCATTTTTATCTGGTTTATGTATCTTTTGATGGCTTATGTGGTATTTTTCAGCCTGGAGGATACCTCAAACCTGGGGCTTGATGCCGGCATGGCTGTGTTGATCTTTGGTTCAATCGGAATTATGATTGTGCAGGGTGGCATCGGTATTTATCCGGCGATAGTAGCTGAAACACTTTTCATTTACTCGATCGCCAGCACAACAGGTTACGCGCTTGGCTGGCTGATCTGGGCTTCGCAAACCGTAATGATTCTTATCGCAGGCGTTTTTTCACTACTTTTACTTCCTCTTTTGAACAAAACTACTCATGACAAGACCGGAAGCCCTGCTGAAGAAAATACCCAGTCCTGAAGAACTGGAACGCCTGCTGAAATACTGGCATTTTAAAGACCAAAAAATAGTTTTTACAAACGGCTGCTTTGATATAATCCATCGGGGACATATCGATTACCTTGCCAAAGCGGCTGATCTGGGTCAGGTTCTGGTCATAGGAGTGAATACCGATGCCTCGGTCAGCAGGCTAAAGGGTCCCTCCCGCCCTATCAACGATGAATATGCAAGGGCTATGGTGCTTGCTGCCATGAGTTTTGTATCAGTGGTTGTCATGTTTGACGAAGATACCCCATACGAACTTATCAAAAGAATTCAACCTGATATCCTGGTCAAAGGAGCCGACTATAAACCCGAAGATATTGTTGGCTATGATGTTGTTACAGCCAAAGGCGGTAAAGTGGTTACACTGGAATATCTGCCCGGATATTCTACCAGCTTGATTGAAAAGAAAATACAAGGAGGGTGAGTTGGATAATTGAGATTTTTTTGATTTACGATTTACAAAGTACGAATGACGAATGACGAATGAAGAAGTACGAATGACGCCCTTAGGCTGCGCCTGCCTGTTTGCATAATTACGGTCAATTTATTGCATCAGTCACAGGCAGACAGGCTCAGGGTAAAAATGGAGAATTTACGGTTTACGATTTACGGTTTACGATTTCTGACATCTGATTTCCGGCTTCTGACTTCTGTATTAATCCTCAAGTCTCTTTGCCAACTGCCGATTGCCAACTGCTTTTTTGAATCTTTGAATCATTTTGAAGTACGAATGAAGAAGTACGAATGAAGAATGAAGAATTTGGTTTACGGTTGACGACTTCTGACTTCTGACTTCCGACATCTATATTGAATCCTCAAGCTTTTTTGCCTACTGCCCTTTGCCTATTGCTTTTTTTCAATCTTTGAACTTTTGAATCTTTGAACTTTTGAATCTCTGAATCCTCAAGCTTTTTTGCCAACTGCCTGTCCGGCTGGCCAAATGGATTTATCAATTAACAATAATTTGCCGGACAGACGGGCCCTTTGCCTATTGCTTTTTTTAAATCCTTGAATCTATTCCTGTATGGCTAAAACAAAAACCGCATTCTTTTGCCGCAATTGCGGTGCTCAGTCGCCCCGATGGATAGGTAAATGCCCTTCATGCGGAGAATGGAATACCTATGTGGAAGAAGTGGTGCAAAGGGCAGAAACGGGCAACGCCCAAACCTATATACCCCGCAGGCAATCAGCTCCAACCCTTATTACCGATGTTGTGCTGAGCAGCGAAAACCGGATTGACATAGCCAATGAGGAACTAAACCGGGTACTGGGCGGCGGGCTGGTTCCGGGATCGGTTGTGTTGGTCGGCGGTGAACCCGGCATCGGCAAATCGACCCTGATGCTGCAGGTGGCACTTACCATCAAAAATCTCAGGGTATTGTACGTCTCCGGCGAAGAAAGTGAACAGCAAATCAGAATGCGTGCCGAACGACTGGGCATGGGTAAAAATGAATGTTACATCCTTACAGAAACCTCAACCAGCGAAATTCTTGGCCACATTGCAAAACTGAATCCGGGGATTGTTATTATAGACTCTATTCAAACCCTCACCAGTGACAATATTGATGCCTCAGCCGGAAGTATTTCCCAAATCAGGGAAACTGCCTCCGAACTTCAACGTTTTGCCAAGACAGTCAATGTGCCGGTTTTCCTCATTGGCCATATAACCAAAGAAGGCACCCTTGCCGGACCAAAATTACTGGAGCACATGGTTGACACCGTGCTTCAGTTTGAAGGCGACCGGAATTATGGATACAGGATCCTGCGCTCCATTAAAAACAGGTTCGGAAGCACCTCTGAATTAGGTATTTATGAAATGCAAAGCACCGGACTGCGTGAAGTATCCAATCCATCTGAAATATTAATTACGCAGCATGAGGAGCCTGTAAGCGGCACTGCTGTTGCTGCAACCATTGAAGGTATGCGTCCGATGCTGATTGAGACCCAGGCGCTGGTCAGCTCGGCCGCCTATGGAACCCCACAACGCTCCTGCACCGGGTTTGACACCCGTCGCCTGAATATGCTGCTGGCTGTACTTGAAAAAAGAAGCGGTTTCAAACTGGGCGTCAAGGATGTTTTCCTCAACATTGCCGGAGGTTTGAGGGTTGACGACCCCGCAACTGACCTGGCCGTTGTTTGTGCGGTTTTATCATCGAACATTGATATTCCTATCAGTTCCAAAACCTGTTTTGCTGCCGAAGTTGGCCTTTCCGGGGAAATAAGACCCGTTACACGCGTTGAGCAGCGGGTTTCAGAGGCTGAAAAACTCGGATTTGACAATATCATGATCTCCAGATTGAATCTGAAAGCAGCTAAAAGTGCAGCTAAAAACATAAAAATAATCCCCGTTAGCAAGATAGAGGATGTTTTCAGGCAATTATTCGGGTAAGCGGTTAATCAAAAGCTTTTCTGATCCCGGGATTTAGCCCTCAAAAGAGCACAATTCCATTCAACTATAGTGCTTATTTGAAAATTGCACGTTAAGTTTGCATTTGAAGTTCAGGATTCTTTCATGACTTCAAATCCGGTAAGATTTCAGGTAAAAACCATGCATTTCATAAAAAAGTCCATTATTCTGACTATAGTTGCGCTTTCGGGCTTTAGCGGCTTATACGCCCAGCTATACGAAATTAGTGTGATTGGTGGATTTTCGGCCAACGGACTGGCACGTTTTGAACAACTGGACGGAGGAGGCAGCTACGAAGGTGAAGGTGGCTGGCAGACCGGCATTAAATTCAGTAAAAAGCTCAACGTAGATATCCGGGCAACAACCGGCCTGGTTTATTCTCAGCACCTGATCACCATCACCCCGGAATATTTCCCTGATACTGAAATCATCCCAAGGTCAGAAAAACTTAAGCTGCTTTCGGTACCTTTTGAATTGAGACTTGATTTGATGAAGTATTTCTTTATCAATGCCGGACCATCCCTTGATTTCGATATCAGTAATAAAGATGCTGATATCGATTCCCAGTCAGGACTTGGCCTGGGAATGGGCTTTGGTGGAATAATTAACGTTCAGAAATTCACTTTTAAGGTTAATCCTTATCTGAAAATTTACGCATTGCTGCCTTTTAAACTTGAAAGTCATCACCAACACCTGGTGGAATCAGGCATAAGCTTAAGCGTTGGTTATACTTTTTAAGAAGAGATTTGTTACAATTTCATTACTGATCCGAAAGTAAAAAACTACTAAATCACTACTAAACCATGCGAATTCTGAAAAAAGCATTCTTATTTCTTCTTATCGTCAATATGATCAGGATTATTCCCGGATGTTGCGAGTGCGACGATAGTTCCATGCCATTCAATTTTACTAAGATGGACATAATCAATCTGGATAATTCCGGCGATTGGGCTGTTACCACCAGTCTCGATACCATGAAAGCGGGTGCCGTTGCATTTGAAATAGCCCTGTTTGATTCACTGGGTTATTACTATGCACAAGAGTTACAGGTAAATACTCCAGGATTCAGCAGTGCGAAAGCAATGAGTTGCGATTGCAGTTTCCCGTATCAGGCCAATCAATACCTTTCCAGTCTCAGCATAACTACCCTGAATGCCATTACAACGGAAATTCCGGCCGGCAGCGATGTTTCCGACTTATTTGTTGCCCGGCCTACAAATAATTCATCTTCAGGCAACAGTCTCTATATTACACTTGAAGCACTCTGCAATCAAACCAATGGCAAAACGTATTACGATAGTGGAGTTGAATCGTTTGGACTTTTTCTGACTGTTCCGGTTGCTTATAGCCAGGCTCAGTTTGTGATTTCAGCCATTTTCTCAGATAACCGGGAATTAAGCGATACCACCCGGCCAATTACTATTGTAAATCGTTAAATTATGCCTGGATTTAAAAGAATATATGCCCTGGCCGCACTTTTACTGATCACAGTCTGCCCTGCTGCGCTGAGTGCTCAAACCCAATTTCAAAATGAGAAATTTTTCCTCAGCCTGCAGTTTGGCGGCCGGAACATTCAGCGTGATAGCCTGGCCAATACCGACAATATTGATTTCATGAACTATCTGTACAGGCAGACCGGCGCTCCTGAATACGGAATATTAGCGCTTGACTTCAGGTTAACACCAAAACCCGGGCTGCAGGTGGGCATTCAAACTGTATTTTTAAGTGATTTGAACCCCAATCAATTAAATCTGAATGTAAAATATGAGATCGACAGTTTAAAAACCGGAATTGTCTGGGGGCTAAAGGGCGCTTTTTTCGCTTATCCGCAATACCTGAATGAATTTAACCAGTACCATAAAATTCAGGACACAGGTTTTACGGCAGACCTCAACACCAACTACAGGCAAATTACCATTTATGACATCGGCCTTGCAGCCGGCCCTTATGTCTCATTTAAACACAGGCGTTTGCACGGAGAAATAGGGATTAGCGCCGGTGTCAGCGGATTTATGCCCTTTGACGAAACAATCGCCCAGAAACAAACCGAAGCCAATCTGCGCCGTGAAATCCACTATAAGACTGAATACAGTCCGGCATTTTTCGTTAATCCGGAAATGGAGTTCTGCCTGGACCTGAATAAGTCAGAGCGGACAAAAATCGGACTAATGATCAGCGCCGGAAGTCTGTTTTCGAAGCGTTCAATAAATTACACCTGTAATACGGCCACCTGGACTGATGACAATGCTGTAATTGAAAAGGTAAAACCTGGTAAAATCCTTTACAGCAAAACAGAGATTAAAGGCGGCTTTTATATCAGTTTCTGACCCTCAGGGGTATGGCTATATGTTGTACTTTTGCACTTCCTGATCGTGAAGTCTATTACAATCAAATACATAAAGTATTGTAAAATAATTGCATGAATATCTGACCTGCTCAGGACTTCTCAATTTTTACCTGTCTGTCTGAAATAAGCAGTTGGATTTTTAACTTTTTACCAGAAAACTATGGCCATTCCCGGGAAATACAATACCCTGAACATTTCTAAAGTTGTTGATTTTGGCGTTTACCTTGACGGTGAGCAACTGGGAGAAATTCTGTTGCCAATGAAATGGGTACCTGAAGGAACCAGGCCAAACAGCAGTCTTGAGGTATTTATTTATTTTGATTCGGAAGACCGCCTGATCGCGACAACCATGAAGCCTTACGCACAGGTTGGCGAATTTGCCCTATTGAAGGCAAAAGCAGTAAATGAGGTTGGTGCCTTTATGGATTGGGGCCTTGACAAAGACCTGCTGGTGCCTTACCGCGAACAAAAGGCTAAAATGATTGCCGACAGATTCTATCTTGTCTATATTTATGCTGACCCAAAAAGCGGACGCATTGCCGGTTCCGCGAGGCTGGAACGATTTTTTGATCCCGAACCTGCCGCATTGAATCCGGGCGAGGAAGTTGACCTGATTATCTGGGCAAAATCAGATCTGGGTTATAAAGCGATTATCAACAATCAACATGAAGGCCTGCTTTATGAAAGTGAGATTTTCCAGGAACTTGAGCGTGGTCAGCACCTGAAAGGGTTTGTGGTAAAGATTCGCGAAGACGGAAAAATTGATCTCAACCTGAACAAGCCCGGTTTTGAGAAAGTTGATGAGCTTTCCGCTAAGATACTGGAAATGCTGAAACAGCACAAAGGCTTTTTGGGTGTCAGCGACAAGAGTCCGGCCGATGAAATTTACCTGCTTTTTGGTGTAAGTAAGAAAACTTTTAAAAAAGCTGTGGGCGGTCTTTTTAAACAGCGATTGATTGAAATTGAACCTGATGGGATCAGGTTGGTTAGTTTGGATTAGAAATAATCCTGCATTACCTTTCTCCAATGCACCACAGGTCAAATAAAAATTACTGAGTATTAAAATATATCTCAGTATTTCCCTTTCATATACAAGGCCATTGGGCTTAAAATTTCAGGAACAACTTTATGGTAAAAACCTTTCTGTCAGGCAATTTTCATTTTAATTATCAAGAATAAACTATCACTGCTTTTCGGAAGTCCGATGCAGCAAGAATTTTGATGTCATTGGATTTCGTAGTATTTTTACTTATCCTATAACAAACAGAATGAAACCAATCATTATTTCATTGCTCCTGGCCTTAGTCTTAGTTTCCTGTAACAACAGTACCAATGAAGTCCCTTACCAGGCAGGCATTTATCAGGGGGAAGTAAAAGAGGTATTGCAGACCAGCAAATACACTTATCTCCTTGTAAAAGAAGAGGATAATGAAAAATGGCTGGCATTGCCTAAAATGGAAGCCAGAAAAGGCGATATTTATTTCTATAATGATGGCTATGAGATGAATAACTTTAAAAGCAAGGAATTGGACCGTACTTTTGAGTCGGTCTTTTTTATAGATAGAATTGGTAAAACAGCAGCTGAAGTTAACGAAGGACAGGTTTTAAGCGGCAATGAGCCAGTTAAGGCGGAGGTTAGAAGATATGAATTGGAAATTCCCCAGGCTGAAAACGGAATAAGGATTGCCTCACTTTTTGCAAATAAACTTGATTTTAAAGGGAAACGAGTCATTATTAAAGGAAAAGTAACGCATTACAATACTTCTATAATGAAGAAGAATTGGATACATCTTCAGGATGGAACTGAATTCACCGGAAAATATGATCTGACAGCCACTTCCGATACATTAACGGTTAAAGTTGGTCAGGTAATTACAATCGAAGGCACTGTTGAACTTGATCAGGATTTCGGGTATGGTTATTATTATGAAATATTACTTTCTGACATTAAAATTTTAGAAGAATAATAAGCCAGATTTTCACATTTGATAAAGATAAATTTCATAATAGAGAGCCATTTTGCTTCTTTCCAGAGGAATAGTTTCGGTTAATATATTTACAACCCTTCCTGCAGGACAATCATTAAGTGCTGAATGAATCTTAAACAGAAGTGGTATTTTGAGTCCTCATTAAGTTGTCCCATTTCTCAAAATGGGAAAAACTTCCCCACTATCAATAAACTGCTAACTTTAATTAAAAACTGCAATCCGGATAACCGTTTCAATTTTCTAATGACATAACAACAGCATAACATATAGACTAATCGCCATATAATGAATATAATATACAAAAGGAGGGTTACTTAATCGGAAATCTATTATTAAATCAAGAGTAACCAATATTTATTGTGTATTTGGAACTGTTTCAAATAGCGCCAAAGAAAACAGAATACCGGGTTCCGGGCCTATATTTGCAATGAAGAAGCGGTTTTATCCGATAGTCTTTTAGTGAAAATCCTTCTTTCTTTTTTGGAACAACAAATTCTTTAAAATGACAAAGGCGCATAAAGTATACATTGCCACTCTGGTTTTAATTGTAACTGCTTCCCTGGTTTACCTTATTGATTTCGGGCTTTCTTACTACAGGCTTCCTATTGAAGAGCGTTTTTTCCATCCGGACTACGCTAATTTAAAACCGAGCGGAGCCTGGGGGCACGGACTTGGGATTATCGGTTCTTTATTAATAGTTGTAGGCGTACTAATCTACATTCTGCGTAAACGCTATAGAATATTTTCAAGATTAGGACTTTTAAAACATTGGCTTGAATTTCACATCTTTCTTTGCACTTTAGGGCCTGTAATGGTGCTGTTTCACACCTCATTCAAATTCGGTGGTATCGTCGCCATTAGTTTCTGGAGTATGGTTGCTGTTTTTTTAAGTGGCATCATCGGACGGTTTATATACATACAAATCCCCAGAAGTATTGAAGGAAGGGAACTAACCCTGAATGAAGTGCGTGAAATGAAAGGCAATATCGGCGATGTTTTATCTGCTTCATTTGGGCTTGATGAATGGAGTTATAATATGATTATTGAATCTACCAGGAAAAAGGCTGTTGAAGGAGAAAGTTCTCTGTTCTGGTTGTATACTAAAAACTTTTTTGAAGATTTTACTACTATCCGCCGTATAAAAGCGATTCTCAGAGAGAAAAGATTAAATAAAACAGAAGTAAAACAAATTCTCCGGCTTGTAAGAAATGAAATCTCCCTTAACCGGAAAATTGACCGGTTGCTATTTATGCAGAATCTTTTCAGATACTGGCATGTCGCTCATTTACCGTTTGCTATTATCATGCTGATCATTATGATTATTCACGTGGCTGTTACCATTGTATTTGGTTACAGATGGATCTTTTAAACAATGGAACAATTAATTGAAAATATTCTGGTTTATGGATTAACGCTGCTGTTGTGCGGCATTGTTATATTTCTGTATATCCGCAAACAGAAAAGAAATTCAAAAAAGGTCGAAGAAAAAATAGCAAAAGCAAAGCTGGAGGGAATGTATGAACCTGTTTCCCTTCATCCGGTAATTGACGTGAATAGTTGTATCAGAACCGGAGCCTGTATTGCTGCCTGTCCTGAAAAAGACATTCTTGGAATTGTTAATGGAAAAGCAACCACTATAAATGCATCACATTGTATCGGACATGGCGCCTGTTTTCATGCCTGTCCTACCCAGGCCATCACTTTGTGCATTGGCACAGAAAAACGAGGCGTTGAATTACCGCATGTAAACCAGACTTTTGAAACCAATGTGCCCGGTATTTATATTGCCGGTGAACTGGGCGGCATGGGTCTGATAAAGAATGCTGTTGAACAGGGGCGTCAGGCTGTGGAGAATATTGCAAAATCTTCAAAAGTTCAGCATGAAGCCGAATACGATCTGATTGTTGTAGGTGCAGGTCCTGCAGGAATATCAGCAACCTTGACTGCAAAAAAACTCAGGTTAAGTTGCCTAACACTGGAGCAGGATACCCTTGGGGGGACTGTTTTTACTTTTCCCAGGTCAAAAATAGTGATGACTTCATCAATGGAATTGCCACTTTATGGTAAGGTAAAACTTTTTGAAACCAGCAAAACTCAGTTGCTGGATTTGTGGAATGATGCCTTAACGAAAAATCAACTTACCATAAAGGAGAATGCGAAGGTTGAGAGTATCAGCATGAATGGAAACTTCTTTGAGGTTGACACTCTTTCCGGTGAAAAGTTTACCGGCAAGAATATCCTTCTTGCCATCGGAAGGCGTGGAACTCCCCGGAAACTGGGCGTGCCAGGTGAAATGCAGGAAAAAGTAGCCTACAGACTACTGGAACCAGAAGAAATCAGCGGGAAAGAAATTGTTGTTGTGGGTGGAGGTGATTCAGCCATTGAATCTGCTTTATTGCTTGCCGATCAGAACCAGGTTGTACTTTCGTACCGCAACGAAGTCTTCAACCGCCTGAAACCAAAAAACAGCGAACGCATCATAAAAGCGGCTGCCGATGGTAAAGTACAGCTATGGTTTAACACCAATGTTCTGGAAATAGGCCAGAACGATATCAGATTCAGCAACAGCCTCACCGGAGAGGAAATGACCATAAAAAACGACCTGGTTTACATTTTTGCCGGTGGCGAATTGCCTACACAGTTTCTTATGAAGGCAGGAATTA
>JAAXUD010000290.1 GCA_013336205.1 Lentimicrobium sp.
GCCTTCATTTTCGGTAAGGCAAACAGAACCGGTATCGGCCACTATGAAATTTGCACCGGTAATCCCAATATCCGCATTTATAAACTTATCACGAAGAAGCTCACGCACAAATGCTGTTATTTGTGCTGGAGTGCTGCCGGCAGACATACCAAACTTTTCATTAAACAGTTGAGCTACGTCTTCTTTTGATTTGTGCATAGCTGGCGTAACTATGTGATAAGGATGCTCACCCGCCTGTTGAACTATAAATTCGCCAAGGTCAGTTTCAAGAGATTCAATGCCCATTCCTTCCAGAAAAGCATTTAATTCAATTTCTTCCGAAATCATGGTTTTTGATTTCACAACGCGTTTAGCATTGTTTTTAACCATGATGGTGGCAATTTCGCGCAAAGCATCTGCAGCATCCTGCGCCCAGATAACTTTTCCTCCGTTTCTTTCAAAATTCGCCTCAAATTCAGAAAGATACTTTTCAAGATCGCTTATTGATTTATATTTGAGATGTGCAGCCCGTTGTTTTGCCAGTTCAAGGTTGACATACTGATGTTTACCACGAATAACTGCTTCATCGTAACGTCCTATATTGAAACCTATTTTCTGCCTGTGCTCATGGTCAAGCGCCTTAATCGCAGAATCTTTCCTGAACTTGTTATATATTTCTGTCATGTAACGATTATAACAGATGAGAAATCTTTTCTACTCTCAACTGATGTCTTCCGCCTTCAAAATCTGTATTCAGAAATAACTTAACTGCCTTAATTGCATCGTCAAAATCAATAAACCTTCCGGGCAAAGAGAGTATATTTGCATCGTTGTGCCTGCGGGTAAGTTCGGCCTGTTCACTGTTCCAGCATAAAGCACCTCTTACGCCCGGATACTTGTTAACAACCATATTTACACCGTTTCCGCTTCCACATATTGCAATGCCACGTGAATAAACGCCATCATTAACCGCTTTACCAAGTTTATGGGCAAAATCAGGGTAATCAACACTTTCTGTAGAATTTGGACCCAAATCAACCAGGTTATAATTTTCAGATGTCAGCACTTTTACCAAAAATGATTTCAGTTCATATCCCGCATGATCGCCGGCCAATGCCAAAGGTTTCGTTTTATCCCACATTGTTAATAAGATTTATTGACAAAATTAAACATTAATCAGGCTTTTCAACGAATAGCTTTTATTATTAGACACTTAATAAAGTACCAGCTGAAGTGATAAAGATACATCAGTTTAGTTTTCAGAATTTTAGATTTTGTTAACAACGATTTGTTAATTGCGGTGTAACTTTGTTCGGAAGTTCTGATAAAGAACCTTAATTGTTGATTAAATCTGCTAAAAATTGATCATGACGTTAAAAAGCCTGTTTTTATGAAAAGAATTCAACATTTCATGAACAGTAAAAAAGCCTGTTATTACAATTTTCAGGGTGTTAATCTATCAATATTAACTCAATGTTAATAAAAATGGAACTAACTGAAAATCTGATATTGTATAATGATCACCATTGTTAATAAACCGTTGACAAACTGCTAAGAATTAATTAAGCAAGAAAAATCTTAACTGACTTGTCAACACTATTAACAGGCTTTATAATAATAATAAAATTTTAAAGATTTATTTATTAAAAACTGAAAAGATGGAAGACTTCATAATTTCGCATCCGGATAAACCATCCGATCCTGAATTGATTTTGAAAATAAAAGAGCTTGCGCGGAAAAAAAATGCAATTATCCTTGCTCATTATTATCAGGTGGCTGAAATTCAGGATATTGCGGATTTTGTGGGTGATAGTTTGCAACTTTCACAACAGGCAGGCAGCACCAATGCCGATATTATTGTTTTTGCCGGTGTTCATTTTATGGCTGAAACAGCAAAAATATTGAGTCCGGGCAAGAAGGTTTTACTGCCCGACCTTGAAGCCGGTTGCTCACTGGCCGACAGCTGCCCTCCGGAAGCTTTTAAAAGGTTTATAGAAGCTCATCCGGGTCATAAGGTGATTTCGTATATAAACTGCTCTGCGGCCGTTAAAACCATGTCTGATGTTATCTGTACTTCCAGTAATGCCAAAATGATTGTTGATTCATTTAAAGTGGATGAAAAATTAATATTTGCGCCCGATAAAAACCTTGGTGGGTATATTAACAGCATTACCGGTCGAACTATGGTGCTTTGGGACGGCAGTTGTCATGTGCACAATCAGTTGAGTGATGAAAAAGTAATTAAGCTGAAGATTGAAAATCCTGATGCCAAACTAATTGCACATCCCGAATGCCGCGGTCCGGTGCTGGCGCTTGCCGATTTTATCGGATCAACTGCAGCTATGCTTGAATTTACAAAAACAGACAAAAGCTTACGGTATATTGTGGCTACAGAGGGTGGAATAATTCATCAGATGAAAAAATCATCACCTGCTAAGGAATTTATTGTGGTACCTTCAGATGAGACCTGTTCATGCAATGATTGCCCTTTTATGAAAATGAACACGGTACAAAAATTGTACGAATGCCTGAAAAATGAAACACCAGAAATTTTACTTGACCAGCAGGTTATTGAAAATGCCAGAAAACCAATTCTGAAAATGCTCGAAATTTCAAAAGCAGCGAACCTGATTAAATAATTCAGTTTCTTTTTAAGTGATTTAACTAACTTTACAGAATGCGAAAAATAGCTCTTTCTGCTTTATTTTTAGTTGCAGTTTTTATACTGCATGCTCAGGAAAATACCATTATTCCGAATGGTTTTAATCAGTTCCTCCATGTAAATGGTAAGGTATCAAGTGAGGGTATGATGCGTGACGGAAAACCTGATGGATACTGGAAAACCTATTATGAAACCGGGGTTATAAAATCAGAAGGAAACCGGAAAAATTTTGAACTGGACAGTATCTGGAGTTTTTATGATGAAAATGGAAAAGTTAACCTTCAGATCACCTTTCTGAAAGGAAAAAAAGAAGGCATAAGACGCACAATCCGTGAAAATGAAGTGGTAGAAGAAAATTTTTCAAATGATGTAAAGCAAGGTCTAACTATTTATTATTTTCCGGATGGAAAAATCATGCGGACCATTAATTTTGAAAACGGACTTGAAAATGGATTTGCCAGGGAATTTGCGACGGATGGAACGGTTATAACACTTATTGAATACAGAAGAGGATTTGTGGTTAACCGCGAGAACATCAACCGCCGCGATAAAAGCGGGATGAAACAGGGGCGCTGGAAATTTTTCTATGCTGATGGAAAAGTAAAAACAGAGGGTTCCTACCGCGATGATAAACGGAATGGCTATTTCAAAGAATATGATGAAAAAGGAATTCTGACGGATGTGTCAAAATACGTAAATGATATCAGGCAGGAAGAAACTCCGGAACTTGTTAAACTTGATGTTCGTACCGATTATTATCCTACCGGAAAGGTAAAGACGGTGGCAAGTTATAAGGGAGAAGTTCCCGAAGGAATCCGCAGGGAGTATGCAGAAAACGGAAAGGTTAGTGCTGCCTATACTTACCGGAATGGTAAAATAATTGCCGAAGGAATTATCGATGATGAAGGAATTCAGGATGGTCCATGGAAAGAATTTTACGATGACCAACAATTACGATCGGAAGGGAGTTACCGCAATGGAAAAAGAATTGGTAAGTGGCGTTTTTATCATCCCAACGGAAACCTGGAGCAGGAAGGAAACTATAACAATCAGGGAAATGCTGACGGAGCCTGGACCTGGTATTACGACAACAACAGCCTTTTAAGGGAAGAAACTTTCCTGAATGGACAATCAGAAGGCATATTCACCGAATATGATGAAAATGGCAAAGTAATCGTTCAGGGTGAATATGTGGAAGGATTGGAAGAAGGATTGTGGAAATACCAGCTCGGCGATCACCGTGAAGAGGGTAATTATCGCGGTGGTATGCGAAACGGGGAATGGAAGTATTACTACGACGATGGACAGCTTGCCTTCCAGGGTTCATTTATCGACGATAATCCGAATGGCCGTCATATCTGGTTCTGGCCCGAAGGAAAGAAAAAGGATGAAGGTGAATATATCAACGGGATGAAGACCGGTGACTGGATTCAATACAACACCGACGGGACTATTTTTATGGTTATTTCTTACCAGAACGGTGTGGAAAAGAAGTACGACGGAATTAAGATAAAGCCGGAGTTTACGGAATAACTTTATAAGAGACTGAGGGACAGAGTGACTAAGTGACTAAGAGATTCGAGTTTTCAATTTCCAATTTCCAAATAGAACATTAAGGGGGCTGAGTGATTTGCTTTTCAAATGATGAATAAGTGAAACGGATTTTCTGCAAATCGTATCGAAGCCACCTGGGAAGAATTGGACTGAGGGACTAAGAGACTGCGGGACGATTTTGCGATTTACGGATGACGATTTACGATTTAAAAATAGTGAATGTTGGAATGACGAATACCGAATAATTGAGTAAATCCCTATATCAAACCTACATATGAAACACTTCTTTTATTGCATTTTTCTAGTCTCAGGAATTTTTATTCCTGGAATTTCCATAGCGCAAAGCGCCGATATTCAATTATCAAAGCCCGATTTGAACTCAGGTAAACCGCTGATGGCTGCCTTGAATGAAAGAAGTTCACACCGGGAATTCAGCGAAAAAGACCTGACATTGGAACAACTTTCAGGCCTGTTGTGGGCAGCCTGCGGTATCAACCGCACTGAGAGTGGAAAACGGACGGCTCCTTCAGCCATGAACTGGCAGGATGTTCAGG
>JAAXUD010000834.1 GCA_013336205.1 Lentimicrobium sp.
GACCAAAAGGTTCGTGATACAGGCTGATAAAACCCGGTGAAGGCATAAAGTTATTAGAGGGATCTTCTGCATAAATCCGGCATTCAATGGCATGGCCGGATTGTTTCAGGTCTTCCTGTCTGAGCCGGAGCGGCTCACCGGAAGCGATACGCAGTTGTTCCTCAATCAGGTCAATGCCGGTGGTCATTTCCGTTACCGGATGCTCCACCTGGATGCGGGTATTCATTTCCAGAAAGTAGTAGTTCAGGTCACTGTCAACCAGAAACTCAATGGTTCCGGCACTGTAATAGCCGATTGATGACGCCAAAGCAACGGCCGAAGCACACATTTTCAGGCGGACTTCCCGTGTGAGTGTCGGCGACGGAGCTTCCTCCACAATCTTCTGATGGCGGCGTTGTGCCGAGCATTCACGTTCGAAAAGGTGAACCATGTTGCCCTGTTTATCTCCTAAAATCTGTACCTCAATGTGGCGGGGATTTTCCACAAACTTTTCAATGTAAATAGTGCCATCACCAAAATAGTTCAGGGCTTCGCGCGAAGTAGTTTCAAGGGCTGCGGCCAGGTCATCTGCTGACCGAACAATGCGCATACCCTTTCCTCCACCTCCGGCAGCTGCTTTGATTAGTATCGGAAATCCGATATTGCCATGATTTTTGAGCAGCTCATCAGGCGACCCGGTAATGCCGGATGTTACAGGAACACCAAGCTTAACTGCGACAGCTCTGGCTGCAATCTTATTGCCCATTGCCCGCACAGAATCGGCCGAAGGACCCACGAAAACGATACCTTCCCGCTCACAGGCTTCAGAAAACAGGGGATTTTCCGACAGAAATCCATACCCAGGATGAATGGCCGTTGCACCGGTTTTTTTCGCGGCAGCGATAATTGCATCAATATTAAGATACGTTTCAGCAAGGCTTTCGCCAGGCAATAGAACAGATTCATCTGCCTTCAGCACATGCTTCGATTCAGCATCGTATTTTGAGTAAACAGCCACGGTACTGATGCCCATGCGACTGGCTGTGCGCTGAATGCGGAGAGCAATTTCGCCACGGTTTGCTATGAGGAGTTTTGTTGTTTTCATTATTAAAAGGAGGTTAAATTTCCAAGGTCTAATTTCCAATTTCCAATTTTCCTAAAAATCCAGTTACTTGCTGACTTGGATTTTATTATAAATGGAGTTGAATATAAGGTTCAATTCATTTGCTTCCTGATAAAGTTCTTGAAGTTTTTCAATCATCTCCGGAGTAGCAGTTTGCATCATTCTTAGAAAAAATCGTGATTCTTTTGCTTCTTTTTTACATATTCCTATTTTATGTCTAAAGTCTCTATCACTTTCTGCATTATCTGCTTCTGAATAATTGGCTCCAACACTTGTCCCACATTTTACTAACTGATAAATCAGAGGCGTTGTTACCACTGTTCTTGGTAATGAATTACATAGTTTGATGATATTTTCACCGAAAACTGCCGTTCGCTCACCTAAGTCATATACTTTCATAGAATGTAGTTTTCATAGTGAAAAAAAAGGTAATATAATCCTTTGGAAATTAGACCTTGGAAATTAGAAATTAGACATTCCATTTAGGTTTCCTCTTTTCCAAAAACGCAGCCATCCCCTCCTGTCCCTCTTCCGAAGCCCTGATTTCGGCAATCATTTTCGCGGTATATCCAAGGGCTTCTTCGAGGGTGATTTTGTTGGATACCTGGTCAATCAGGGTTTTGCACTGGGTCATGGCTTTCGGACCGCTGCTCATCAACAGGAAAATCAGATCGCTGAGGTAGGCGTCGAGTTCTGAATTGGGTAATGATTTATTAACTAACCTGAATTGTTCCGCTT
>JAAXUD010000024.1 GCA_013336205.1 Lentimicrobium sp.
ATAGCTTATCATAAATTCATGACGTTTTTTGGCCATTTCCTTGCCGGTTGCGGTATTCATAAGGTCTTTGAGCAACAATAGTTTTTCATAGAAATGGTTCAGGGTAGGAGCAGCACTGTTTTTATAGGTCTCCTTATCCATATTAAGAATTGGTGGAATACCGGGATTGTAAATCTCCCTGTTACGGTGGCCGCCGTAGTTAAACGTTCTCGCTATGCCAATGGCACCCATTGCATCCAGCCGGTCAGCATCCTGAACTACCTGCAATTCCGTTGAATTGAATTTTTTAGTCTCCCTGCCACCTTTAAATGAAATGTTCTCAATAATTTTCCTGACATGAGCAATTGTAACATCTTCGACGTTAATCGATTTTAGGAAGTCTTCGGCCATTTGAGGCCCGATATTTTCATCGCCCCCATGAAATTTGGAATCAGCAATATCATGCAGCAATGCTGCAAGTTCAACAACCAGCCCGTCAACCTGTTCTGCTCCGGCAATTTTCCGGGCTGTTTTCCATACCCGGTAAATGTGCCACCAGTCATGGCCCCCTTCAGCGCCTGAAAGGGTTTTTCTGACGTAAGCAGCTGTCAGATCAATTAGTTGTGTGTTATTCATTAACTCGCTTTAAATCAGGTTAAGGTTAAGGTTAAGGTTGAGGTTAAGGTTAAGCATGCCCGCGTGAAGTGCGTTGGGTAAACCTGGCAAATAAATTTCAATGGTTATATCAATATAGCCAGTCAGACAAGGATGAAGCTCAGGTTTAGGTTTGGATTGCCTTGCTGAAAACCCGGTTAAATAAAAGATTTGTTTAGCCGGTCAATCAGGGTTAAAGACCTGGAATTTATCAAAGGAGCTGCTAAACCTTAGTCTCAATCTAATCAAGACATGGCAATGAAAATTATTCTCAAACGGCTTTAACAGCCACTGATTCTTAAACTTTGAAAAGTATCTTTTATCTAAAAGTTTCCTTGTAAACAGTTACTTTTTCAAGCATTTTCATATTTACGGCTACGCCAATTCCAGGCCCAGTCGGCACATCCATAGTTCCATCAGCATTTACAGTAAACTCCGGTTCTACAATATCTTCCTTATAGTAGCGCTTGCTGGCAGAAATATCGCCGGGCAGAATAAAGTTTGGTAGTGAAGCCAGTGCAACATTGCCTGCACGGCCAATGCCGGATTCAAGCATGCCACCATGCCACACCGGAATATTCATTGACGCGCAGTAATCGTGTATAAGTTTTGATTCGGTGAAACCACCAACCCGGCCAGGTTTAATATTGATGATCCGGCAACTGTCAAGTTCAATGGCCGCGCGGGTATCATCAAGCGAATGTATGCTTTCATCAAGGCAGATAGGTGTCTTTAGCTCGCGTTGTAATTTTGAATGATCAAAAATATCTTCATAGCCCAGCGGCTGCTCTATCAGCGACAAATTGTATTCATCCATTTTTTTAAATAGATTTATGTCGTCGAGTGTGTAGGCTGAATTGGCATCAACCTGCAGCAAAAGGCCCGGAAACTCTTTTGTGAGGGCTTCAATAAACTGCATATCAAACCCCGGAGATATCTTGATTTTAATTCTTTTATATCCTTCGGCAAGGTATCCTTCTACTTTTTTAATTAGCTCAGGTACGGAGGATTGAATGCCAATGCTTACGCCAACATCGACCTTGTCTCTTGTACCGCCGAGCATTTTCGAAAGGGATATGTTTTGAGATTTGGCAAATGCATCCCAAAGAGCCGCTTCCAGTCCGGCTTTGGCCATCATATGTCCGCGTACTTTTGCATTCAGGGCTATGGCCTCGGCTACATTTTTTAAATCTTTGCCCAGGATAGCGGGGATCAGAAAGTCCTTCAGTATATGCCAGGCTGTTTGCACTGTTTCGTAAGAGTAGAAGGGCGTTCCTTCGGCCACGCTTTCTCCCCAGCCGGTGACGCCATCTCCGTCAACCCTTACAATAATATGTTCTTCATCATATTCTGTTCCCATTGAGGTTACAAAAGGGCTTACCAATTCCATCTTTATATGACGGAGTTCAACGCTTTCAATTCGCATAGCTTTTAATATTTAAGGTGATTATTGTTTTGTTACTCTGAGAATAGGGTAGGCTTCCCCTGGTTTTATCATCTGACCATATTGCTCATAGGTAACCAACCCAAGCATAGATTTTGGCTCCAGGGCAATTACAGCCAGATTTCCCTTCAATTGCCCTGTTTTAACAAACATATATTGCCCTGTTAACTCAGATACCTGAATATTTTTTGTTTTTACTGTTGGATCAATTATGATATCCCCTTCAAAATCAATTGAATCAAGCTGTTGAATGAAATACTGTTCAATAATGTCAGTTGAGACTGGCTCGTAGTCTGTTAATTGCAAGCCTTGCCTCTCTGCCCATGCTGTAATTTCAGTCAATTCAGCCGGGATCAGATATCCGGTAGGCTTTTTCACATCGGTAAGTGAGGTAACCAAAGGCCTGTAATCAATTATTTCAACTACTGAATCGTGACCAGATTTGTATGAATAAACCGGCAGTTGTAAAGTCTGACCATTGGGTGAGTGTTCAGCCTGTATGGAAACCAATGGATTGGCTTTGCCATCAGAAAGTTGCTGCCTTTCTCTGTGCACCATTTTAAAAATAATATATTCATTCTGATAAATAAACTCGAGCAGGCCGCGCATTCCTGTCATTTGGCCTTTCGCCCTTTTTCCCAGGTTTTCTGTGAAATTATCTTTCCCGTTCATGCCTTCCTGTATAAAGGAAAAGGTATTCTGAACCCCAAAACTCTGCCGTCCGTCGTTGATGTCGAAGGTGCTGTGTCTTGTATAGCCCTGCCCGGGAAGATCACCCGGACAATAAACAAAACTCGTGAAGTCTCTGCTTTTGAGGTAGTTTAGTAAAAAGGGCAATGCATTGTTGGTGGAAAAATTTCTGATTTCCTTTGCGACATTCAGATTAGTGGTGGTGCCCAGCGTTACTTCCGAATTTTTACGGAAACCGGCCATCTCCCATTCTTTGCTGTAGGGCGAGTATTCATGAACATCCAAAGTTGCTTCAAACTGATATTTGTCAAAAAAACCATGCAGCGCTTTTGTCTCTGGTTCAGTCAGGATCAGGTGATTGCGGTTGAGGTCTGCATTATTGGCATTCCTCCTTTTATTGACCTCCGAACCATCAGGATTAACCTGTGGAATCAGCGCCAGGTCAATGCGATTAAATAAATATTGATTTTCTGGTTTTAGTAATTCGCGGGCCAGCAACAGGGCGCCTTCTTTGCCCGATTGTTCATTACCATGTTGCTGAGCGAAGATCAATACCTTGATTTTTGTGTTATCGCTGCCAAAGATGCCGGAAGAGTATTTTAAAGCGTAAATGTTCCGACCTTCAGAAGACTGACCAATTACTTCCGTGTTGATAAGGCTGCTTATACTATCAAGTTGATAAATAAACCCCTTCAGTTCATTGTAGGTTGTGATTTTGGTGAATCCCGTTTTTTCAGAAGGGGTGAGGTTCTCCTGGGAGAAAAGGCTGACTGTATACAATAATAGAACTGTAAGAAATAGTTTTGACATAAAGACACGTATTTAAAGAAGTCTTGCCTGATGGCTGACTGTCTATTGCAAATGTATATGTTTGAAATGAAAAAAGACAGAACAATCTTCTTTCGAAGAAAATTCTGTCCTATAAGCATATTGGATTGACTTTTTTCTAATGCAACCTGGAACCAATCAGGTGGATAAACTCAGCCCTGGTTTTATCAACCAGAAAAGCGCCCGTAAAATCAGAAGTTGTGGTAACTGAGTTTTGTTTTTGTATGCCCCTCATACTCATACACATGTGCTGGGCTTCAATTACTACTGCTACGCCCAGCGGTTTTAATGTGTTTTGAATGCACTCTTTTATCTGAGTCGTTAAACGTTCCTGTACCTGAAGCCGGCGCGCAAAAGCATCAACAACCCTTGGAATCTTACTCAGACCCACAATATGTCCGTTTGGGATGTAAGCGACGTGCGCCCTGCCAAAGAAGGGAATCATATGGTGCTCGCACATTGAATAGACCTCAATGTCTTTAACCAGCACCATTTGACGGTAGTCCTCCTTAAACATGGCTGAGCGGAGAATTTCCTCGGGTTTCAGGTCGTAGCCATGTGTTAAAAACTGCATAGCTTTGGCAACCCTTTCCGGTGTTTTTTCAAGCCCCTCACGGTCGGGATCTTCGCCGATCAGTTTCAGGATTTCACGGTAGTGAGTTGCCAGCTTCCTGATCGTTTTTACATTATACAGATCCCGTTTCTGATAACCGTCTTTGATTTCGTAATCATCCATCATGTTTTCGATGATCATATCTTTTACTATTTCACTGCTCATAATAAATTTTTTTATGGTTTGTTAATTACCAAAGTATTCCACAAAATTTCTTTCAGTTTCGAAAAGTTTAACACAATGCAAGGTAGCACCTGTAACCGAAACCGGTTCGACCAGTTGTTCCCATATTGCAATCGCTATATTTTCTGCTGACGCCAGTTTACCTGCCATAAAATCGACCTCAAGATTTATATTCTTGTGATCAAGTTTATTGACAACCAGTTCGTTAATAACCTTGCTGAGATCTTTTAGATTTATTAAAAATCCGGTTTCAGGGTCTACTTCTCCTTTAATTGTAACAAACAACTCGTAGTTATGCCCGTGCCAGTTTGGATTTGAGCACTTGCCGAAAACCTCCAGATTTTTCTCATCACTAAATTCAGCTCTGAATAGTCTGTGGGCCGCATTAAAATGTTCCTTCCGGGTAATGTAAATCATGGTATTGTCAATTGATATTCAAAGTTAAGCTTTATTGTTGAAAGGAAAGCTTTGGTATTAATTTTTGTTTGTTTAATCAAATTACAAAAATATTAAACAGAATATTCTTTTAAATGTTTCGGAAACTTGCAATTTAATGTGTAAAAATGCATTTATGTAATGGCTGAAGCGACGACTCCTGATAGTGGCTGTATCTTTTCTTTGGTAACATTACTTACTTTTATTTTTTAATGCTGTCAATTTGGATTTTTATAACCTGATTAATATATTTGTAGTTAAGCAGGCTGTAAAGAAATTGGTTTTGGAGATGCCTGAATTTAAAGTTCAAAACCTTCCTTATGAAAAAGCTGTCAATATTTATCTTTCTGACTATAGTTCATCTCGGATTAACCGGCCAGAACTGGCAAACACTCACTTCCGCAAGTGCACTGAATTCAATCGCTTTCATTGACGACATGATCGGGTTTATCGTGGGCGATGGCGGCACAGTTATGAAAACATCAGATGGCGGAAACACATGGACCAGAATCAATTCAGGTACAAATAAAAATCTTACAACCATTTGTTTTACTGATGACTCAACTGGCTACGCACTTGGACAATGTATTATTAAAACTACCAACGGAGGAAAAACATGGAAAACACTTCCGGTCGAAGTCAACGATCTGATACTTTCAGCCTCATTTACCGATTCATTGCATGGTTATGCGACATTGCGATTCGAAACAAAATATTTAAAAACTGAGGATGGCGGGGAAAACTGGACATACAGTTCTTTTGAGGGTTATCCCCTGAATTCCGGAAATTATATAAACGCCATTCAGTTTACCGATAAAGATCATGGTTATGTACTTGGAGGTCAGTTAGAAGTAAGCAGTTTTATCCTTGAAACATTTGACGGAGGTCTCTCCTGGCAGCAACACTTTATACGAAACGGGGCTTACTGTGTGAGATTCTATTCTTTACAATTTGTTAATGATTCAATTGGTTATTCTTCTGGTGAAAACGGAGAATTGTACAAAACATCCAACGGAGGTAATGATTGGTTCAAGCTTTCCTGCGAAAGCAATGATGACTTATATGCCTTGTACTTTCTTAATCCTGAATATGGTTTTGCCACCGGTAGTTCAGGGACTATTTTGAAAACCACAAATGGAGGACAGCAATGGGAAAAGTTGTTTGCAAACACAAATTCAACTCTTTTTAGTGTTTATTTTAGTGATGAGAATATTGGATTCGCTGTCGGCAGCGGTAATACTATTTTACAGACCACAGATGGAGGTATCAATTGTATAGTAAAACAAACATTTGGAGATTACTACTTTAATGCTGTCGATTTCCCGGAGGATAATACCGGATACATTGCAGGTAATGGCGGTATTATAAAAAAAACGATTGATGGTGGAGTAACATGGGAAACGCAGCAAGCCTGGACATCAAAAGACCTTCATAGCATTTTCTGTATTGATAAAAACAAAGTGTTTATCGCTGGTAATAATGGAACCATCCTTAAAACCACTGATGGATTTGGTTGGTTTACAATGAACTCGGGTACAACAAAAAAATTACATTCCATCTTCTTTCTGGATAATGACAAAGGGTATGCAGTTGGTGAGGATGGAATAGTTTTAATGACAAATAATGCCGGGATTGACTGGTCAACTCAATCCTCGGGAACCTCTTTTACATTGAATGATGTTTTTTTTGTTGACCAGAATACCGGATATATTGTTGGAGAATATAATTCCCCATCTATGGATATTATACTCAAAACGCTTGATGGAGGGTTAAACTGGACAACCATAAGTTCGATGCACAACAGAAGTTTATTTTCGGTAGAATTTATAGGCCCTTTGAATGGTTTTGCTGTTGGACTAACTTACAACGATATTTCCAGGGGCCTCATCTGGAAAACCACGGAAGGAGGAAATCAATGGGTTGAATACAACACAAGTTCAGGTGATTATTTACTTGAAGCTGATTTTATTGACAACAGTATTGGTTATGCAGTTGGTTATGATGGCACAATACTAAAAACCACTGACGGAGGAATACACTGGGAACAACAATACTCAGGAACTAATGCAATACTGACTTCGGTTTCTTTTGTGAATGAGTCGGTTGGATATGCGGTTGGTAATCATGGAATCATTCTCAAAGCTACAAATACCGGTGGAAACGGTTTTGATACAACTACAGTTGATTTATTCAGGTTATTCCCTAATCCGGTGAGTAATACTATAGTAATTGTTTTAGCAACGCCTCCGAAAAGTGGTACTTTGGCTATTTATAACATTAATGGACAGGAAATGGCTAAAAAACAGCTTATTGATTTGAAAACCACTATCAACATTAATAATTACCCGCCAGGGATGTATATGATAAAAGTTGTTTCAGACAATATGGCTTCTGTTAAAAAATTCATTAAGCTCTGATCCTTATAAAGTTAATTTGCTGCAGAAGAAGTTTGTTTAATGAGAAAGTGATAACACGAAATAAAGAGGGGATGTTAAGAATTATATTCCATTCGTTTGCATAAGAATCCCTTAACATCCTTAAGGTTCAATGTTATAATCATTGTCAGACGATTTTTTGGCAAACATTGTGTTGAGACGAACTCGTAACGACTCCGGGAAACCTGACTATCAGATGCAACTATAATGAAAGTGAATCATCTTATAATGAAATTCGAAATAATGAAAAGAACTATTGGATTACTAACTATTATTCTCTTTGCATATGGATGCAGCAGAGAAAAGGAAGATGCACCCGACAGATATTTTGTCGGTGAGATTGTTAGTTTCGATTTGAACTGTTCTAATTGCATTTTAAGATTTCCAAATGATTCAATAACAATAAAACAAGCAATTGGTATTAGCAGAAACAATTACTATCAAACAATCAATTTAGAAAAGGATACATTTAAAATTAGTCAAAGGGTTTTGGTTAAATTAAGAAAAGCGGAAGACAGAGAATTAAGTGCATGTATAACATTATATCCTTCAAATGATTATAGAAATATATACATCATCGATTTTAAACCCGATGAATAGAGAAAACAACGTTTGCCAACAGCGTATTTATGTATTTGTTTGGAGATGTTCCTGAAGGTTCAAAGGTTTTAAGCAGCTATAATGGGAGGGATATGAAAACGGTTTCAACGGCCAAATAATTCAAATACGCAAACCGAAGGAGCATTCCCAGATGTTAAAACATTCCGGAATGAACTGTCTTTCTTAAACTTTGCTTTTGAATTAAAGTATAAAACAGGTTTGGTTTATTCCGGCTTTTTTCTGAGAAAAAACAAAACTTCAAAAGCAGTAAATATCATATAAAGTATAAAGAAACTAATGATGAAATTTACCGAATCGCCCCTGTGCGTCAGGGCATAGATAACAATAACAGCAAGATATAATAGCAATCTGATGGCTGAATTTGCCATAAAAGCAGTAACAAATCCACTTGGCGATACTTTGGATTTTTTGTCTAAAAAATAGAATGACAATAAAGTGGTTGCGGTAAAGAACATAAGCAGGTAAGGAAGCGCCGGACTTATATATGCCGGTGGAATTATCAGAGCCAACGCAATGATAGCCAATCCGGTAACGGTAGCTAATATAAGAAGTTGCCTGGTAAATATTCTGAGTTTTTGATTCATCACTTATTGTTTGTATTGCTTAATTCTTTGATCATAAGCCATATTGCACCAGCCACAGCGGCAAGGGAAAGGATAATTGTAAAAACCGGAAATTTAATATTCACCAGATCGTCGAGCAGCGTTCCTCCGTAAGTCCCGGCTGCAATTATAAGGCCCATTTGAAAAGCCATAGCCGAGTATTTTCCATACGAAGCAAGAGGATTTCGGCCCGGTTTATTTGGATTCCTGTTCTGCATAGGAAACCGGCTTTTCTTCAGCCTCCATGTTGTCCATCCGGCAGGTGCCGGTGAACTTCGCGCCAGGTTCAATGGCAAGTTTACCGGTATAGATTTCGCCGTTAACAGAGGCAGTAGCTTTCAAAGAAAGCAATTCTTTAACCTGAATGGTTCCGGTAACCCTGCCTTCTATATCGGCATTTATGCATTTAATTTCGCCTTCTACTGTGCCGGTTGAACCAATAATGACCTTTCCACCTGCATATACAGTTCCATTCAGTGTTCCGTCAATCCGGATATTGCCATTTGACTGGATATCGCCGGTAATAAAGGTCCCCGATTGAATCAGGTTGGCCGATGAAGGGGGTTCGGGTAAAGTATTTTTAGCCATAGTCTTGAATTAAAGGTTGTTAAGCTGTGTTTTTACTAAGCTCAATTTAAAAGGTAATTCTTGAGGAAAAACTGTTGATAGGCTTTCGAGTCTTTCTCTTTGAAAAATACCGGGTAGTTCTCTGATGAGATTAAAAACTGCTCAAAAGTACCTTCCCGCATTCCTGAAAAAACATAGGTATCTTCTTTAATCCCGTTAAAATAGCGTATTGCTTTATCCAGTTCTGTAAAACTGTTTACTGTAATCATCTGTCGGTTCTTATCCAGTAATACACTGTTAACCTGAAGACTCTCCACACTGTAATTTTTGGTATTAAAGTCTGTAATGCGCACTTTTGCTCCGTAAACATTAACGGAAGTTCCATCTACGATGAGTGCATAAAAATGTGTAACCGCCGGGTTGTATTTGTACATAGAGAAATCCAGGGGCTTCGCCACAGCCATTGTCGTATCATTTTGTGCTCCCATGCCTGGTTTAGCTGCTGCCTGAGTCTCTTCTCCAAGCAGTTTCCTGGCCAGTGGTACTACATCGCTGTTCGGATAATCGGCAATCAGTTTGTTCAGCTCCACCTTCATTGTATCAACACTCTCAGTCTTCCCCCGGGAAACGGCTTTGAGATAAGCGAATCTGGGCATCAGATCTTCGTCCTGATAATTAGCTAAAGCATCTTTGCTATAAATGATGGCCGTGCGGTATTGACCACGTTCAAAGGCCAGGTATGTTTCTTCGTAAAGTGTCTTTACCCTGTTCTGGGCTGCTTCAAGTTCAATCTTGTAGTTGGGATCTTTAAGTAACCTGGCATAATCACTATCGGGGTAATCAGCAATGATTTTATCCCTGTAAAATGCCATTTTTGTTGAATCGCCCTGGTCACGGAAAGCCCTGTAAAGGTGATAACTTGATTGCAGGGCGTTGGTGTCCTGGGGGAATCGGTTCAATAGCGATGTAAAGGTTTCTATCGCTCTGGGCTTGTCAAATAACTCTTCCAGGAATATCATACCTGCATTAAAAAGACTATTGGCAATTTCAAGATTACTTGTCTCAATCTGCTCAGGAGTGAAGGGAAGGTCTTTTAAATAGGTATCGCGATTCTTCAGGTCAGAAGTACCTCCTCCGGCGCCGTTTTCACCGTTGGCTGAGTCGGCAGGACTGCCCATGTCTTCAGCCATCTGATCCATCATGGTTTCACGTTTGTTGCTAAGTCGCCAGTTGTCCTCAAGCCGGCGGCGTCCCCATTTGCGCACAAACTCGGAAAAGCCCATGCTGATTGCCGATGGATTATAAAAGTACCAACCACCACCCGCAAGCGTGGTAGTTCCTTTTTGTTGGTCAACCATTTGCCCGCCTGGTAAACTAATTCCTGCCATTTGAGAAAGTTTTTCCTCTTCCTCGCGTCTTTTAGCCTCTGCTTCTTTTTTTATGAATTCTGCAATTGATTTATCGATAATTTTATTCCTTTCGCTTTCCGGCATTGATGCCAGGTTTTGTAAACTATCCTGAACATGAACCGTTTGCAGAAAACCAACCAGTCTTGTCAGAATATTTGTTTTCTCGGAAATTTTCTCATAGTTTGGAAAATCCTTGGGTAAGAACATAATGGTACTGTCGTAATAAGCCTGGGCCTGGCCGTAATCAGGTCGTTTGAAATAGATTTCAGCCAGCCTCAGCGCGGAGATTGACTTCTGGTAGTCATTATTTACGCTGGTGGCTACCGATTTACGAAGGTATTTTACACCCAGGGTATCGTTCTTGTCTTTAAAAGCAATATCTGCTAAAACATAGTAAATCTGATCCTGAAAGTCCTTGTTCTTAAAGTCTTTCAGCATCTTATTTAATTCCTTGACAATTAGTCTTTTATCACTGCTGTTAGCATTATACACCTTAGCCAGGTTAATCCGGGCATTAAATGCCATTTCAAAAGTAGCCGAACCTTTTATTACTTTGGTGTAATATTCGCCGGCTTGTATGTCTTTTCCTTCTAGTTGCAATATCTGAGCGATAATAAAGTCTAACCGGGTGCGTAGTTTTCTATTAGAATTGAGCGGAATTGCTTTTTTTAATGACTCTTTAGCCTGGCTGTATTTTGCCTGTGCTATATACAAATCAGCCCAGGCAAGTGGAAGGTCTTTTCTTACAATCCAGGGCAACTGTAATTCAGGCTTTTCTGAAATAATAAGTTCAAACATGGCGATTGCCTTGTCATACTGCTTCATTTGCTTAAAGCATCGGCCAGTCCATAGCAGAGCCTCATACCTTATGGGATCTTCGTTGTATTGCTTGCTAACATATTCAAATGCTCTGCGTGCGGCATTGTAATCCTGCTTGTAAAAATTAGCCTTGCCAATAAGCATATAGCTGTATATCACCCATTTTACATGCTCTTTTTTATCGAAATACATTGAGTGCTTCTGTATGACCTTCGAAGCTTTCTCAATGGAGCGGTCCATACTGGGATTTATTGTCTGGGCATTGTTTGGCGTTCCGTAATTGTATACAGGCAAAACAGAGGTGTAGTTTTCGCGGGCTATTTTTCTGAGTTCTGCAATGCCTTCTTTAAGGCTTTCATTGCCATTCCAATAGGCATTATAATGAGCAGTAAGGTTGTGATATGTCCTGCGTGTGAATGTGTTCTTTTTGGTCGAACAGGCAGTCAACAGCATTAAAATTGCTGCTAATAATAGAAAGGTTAATCGCTGGTTGAAAAATTTTGCAGTCAAGGATATGCTGGTTTACAGTTCAAATAAATAACTGATAATTTGCAAAAATATTTTATTTTTTTGATTCAGCCTTGCGTATATCCAAATATATATAGTCAGGTTCATTTTTTATCTTGCATGTTTTTACATTTCCGGTACTGTTTTATTAAGGTAACGCATGCTTTCTGAGCACAAACCGCCAGTTGGTTTAAGCATAAGCTGTTTATCTCTGTGCGGATTTGCCGAATCAATAATCAGGCAGTTGCGCTTTTTTTACGATATTTGCAGCCTTATTATAAAAGCATAACTAAAAAATGGCTTTCCGGAAAGCAGGTTCAGCTCCTGCCTCAGAAAAACGAGTGCGCTGGTATCACAAACTCAGGGATAAATACAGGTTAATTATTCTGAATGAAGATACCTTTGAAGAGAAATTGTCATTTCGTCTTTCCAGGCTCAATGTTTTCATTGTTGTCGGAATGATGGCTATAATCCTGGTCTTTCTAACATCTTACCTGATTGCGTTCACTCCCCTTCGCGAATTTATACCAGGATACAAGGATACCAGTATTCAGAAAGAATTATACGAACTTCAGCTGAAAGCTGACTCAATTGAGAAAGCAGTTGAAAGTAAGGATCTTTTTATCAGCAATATGAAGCGTGTATTGTCCGGAGAGGAGATAAGTGAAATTGACCAACCGGTGGTTGAGGCCGACTCAGCCAAACGTTCAGCTTACGCAAAAATAAACAACACCCGGAGCCGGGAGGATTCTATGCTGAGGACTGAATATGAAGCACAGAACTTATATAATATCAAAACCGGTGACAAGGAATCCGCTGAGAAAAGCCTTACGCTTAACCGCCTGAGCTTTTTCACTCCTTTAAAGGGATTAATTACCAACCGCTTTAATCCCTTGCAACAGCATTTCGGTATAGATATAGCTTCTGCCCGCAACGAATCGGTTAAGGCTGCTTACAACGGCACCGTAATATTTTCAGAATGGACTGCAGAAACAGGACATGTAATTGCTGTTCAGCATACAGGCAATGTAATCACAGTTTACAAACACAATTCTGTTTTACTTAGAAAGCAAGGCGCATTTGTCAGGGCAGGTGAATCAATTGCTGTTGTTGGGGAATCGGGCGAATACTCCACCGGACCTCACCTTCATTTTGAATTATGGATTAATGGCAAGGCTGTTAACCCGGAAGATTATATGGTTTTCTGATTAAATCTGCTTTTACTTGAAAAAACACATAGCAATACTTGGTTCAACAGGTTCAATAGGAACTCAGGCTTTAGAGGTAATCAGGCAACAGGCCGATTATTTTGAAGTTGAAGTCCTGTCTGCCAACAACAATGCCAGTCTGCTGATAAGTCAGGCAATTGAATTCAGGCCCAATGCCGTGGTTATCGGAGCGCCGCACCTCTACAACAAAGTTGTCAGTGCGCTTGATCCATACGATATTAAGGTATATTCCGGTGAAGATGCCCTTTGCCAGATTGTGGCAATGGAAACCATCGACATGGTGCTGATTGCCCTTGTTGGTTATGCCGGACTCAGG
>JAAXUD010000291.1 GCA_013336205.1 Lentimicrobium sp.
GTAGTCAAGATAAAGACCAAATATTCAGTGAAGAACAAAAGCGGCAGCCTGGAACAAAAAGCCGGATCTGCTACCGGTTTTTGCTGGAATGGGTCTATGTATGTTGTTACAGCCTTGCATGCAGTAGCAGGTGTAGATGAAATAAAAATCTTCAAAAATGATGGTAAATCAACCACGGCAAGTGTAGTTAAAGTTTTACTCGAAGCCGACCTCGCCTTGCTGAAGTTAGCTTCAGAGATTGGACTTAAACCCCTGGCTCTTGCCGAAGTGAATCCTAACGCTGGAAAAAGTTATACCATCTGGGGATTTCCACATGCCGTATATAAGATTCAGGACAACGAAGTCCGTCTCTCCCGGAGTGTGGAAGCATCGCCCGTGCTCAATGATATCATCAATGGTGATGATCTTAAATACCAGCTTGAAAAGCAGAAATATCCGTCAACAAATGCAAAAATCCTGAAAATTGGTTCAACCATCCAGCCCGGACAATCCGGAGCTCCCCTGTTTACCAGCGATGGTAAAGTTGTTGGTGTTGCGGATGGCGGGCTCAGGGGTGGCGCAGCACTTTTAAACTGGGGGATGCCTGCAGCCCATTATGTGCCACGCCTTTCGGGATCGGCAGACCTTATTCCTCAATCTGTTTCATTGCAGTCAAGTCTTTACAGCAGTAGCACGACTATACCAGAGGATGCAACCGAGGAGGAAGTGCAAACGATAATAGAACAGGAGGCTTTGGCAAATACGGTTAATGTCGGTGACATATCGATCACTAAAACATGGACTGCTGGTTTCGAAGATATTACAGGTACTATGTCAGAAGAAGAAAGAGCAGGTATAGAGGCAATCGTGCAGGAATATGGAATCGATATGTCCGATACCTGGTATGATATTTATGAGGACTATGAAACCGGGGCAACCATATCAATTCCCTACGGAGCACAATTTGATGTAAAGGATGGCTGGTATTATACCTGTAATGATGATTTAAGCCTTTGCTATTATGTGCTGCCTTTTTATTCGGGAACATACGCCAATGCCAAAACCCATGTTTTTGATTTGTTCAATAATAGTTTTCCTGAGAATTTATGGTCCTATAACCCTCAATCACCAAATGAGGTTTTTGAATATGATCAGTACGAGGAGGCAAGCTATACGTTAACACGTTATTCAACAGATGGAAGTGGTAAGGTGCTTCAATTTACTGCTGAAATTCTTGGTCCAGACATCCTGGTTGCATTTATGACCTATGATTCCAACAAACTGATAGATTCTGCTGAATATATAAAGCAATATTTTCATTTTTCTCTCGCCATGGCCATGAGGGATTTTGCCAGTTACTGATAAAGTTAAACAGCATGAAAGAAAAATTGGCAGGAGCCGGCATTGGTTTATTGGGTGGGCTTATAATCGGTATCACGGATTCGGAATGGATCCGACTGATTATCGTTTTTGCCCTGATAGCCTTTACAGGCAAATCATTGAAGGAAACCCTTCAGCATGGCGATGTTTCACCCGGGCAGTCATTAGTCGGAATCGCTGCATTTCTGGCAGTAATTATTGGATTATACATCAACGGGCAACAATTATTTAAGCAATCACCTTCTGCGACTGTTGATAAATGGGTGAAGGCCGGGTTTAGTCCCCCGGAGGCCCGTGCGATGTACCTGAAGCAATGGGAATTGGAAAATCTACAGGATAACGAGCCTTCTGCAGCAACGCAGGCAATGTTAAAATCCTTTTTGGATCGCATTGACTCAGAAGAAAAATCGAAATCGGCTGAACAGACTGACAACACCAGCCGGCCTGACTCTCTTCAGGAGGAACCTGCTTTAACAGATTCAGGGGATGAGATGCCGGTTGAAACTGAAATTCCATGATTAAAGTGGAACTGAATTATTGAATTCCGGCCTCAAAATTATCTTCCTTTATCTTTCATGGATAATAACTCAAAAAAACAACCATCCTTTCTGTAATGGATGGTTGTTTCTTTAAAATTGATTGGGCTTCATTGCCATAAGTAATAAGCCACTTTTATTTAATAGAAGATTATGGCAATTAGTTGAGGATAATTTTTGAGGTTGAACTTCCATGACAGCTGTTACATGCCCCGGATGTTACCGGGCTGTTCATATAAACAACATTACCGCCTGTTCCTGCTACTGCTACATAAAGACCGCCAGTGAAATCTACACCCGAAGTAGTGTAAAAATTCCCACGGGCATCTCCATTAAGAGTAGCTTTTAGAGTTCCACTGCCATTGGCTTCAGTGTAGAGTTTAACAACGGCATTGGAGTATCCCGACTGTTGAACATTGAATACAGAGCCGGCTAATGCAAAACGCCCTTCGCCTTCACCGCCCGATTTGTGGCAACTCATGCAGTTTTCGCCGGTTTTATGGCTTTTGGTCCCACCTGCGTTGCTTGAAAGAGCTTCGTCTGATTCATTCTCTTTCGAGCATGAAATTGTGGTAAGGAGAATTGAGGCAAACAGGATTGCTGAGATGAATTGAAGCTTCTTCATAGGGTAGGGGTTAATTAGTTTCGCATTTAACGTATTTCATATGTAGATATTGTATTGTTTTCGATTTGAAATTATTTTATGGGAAACCATTGGATCAAATTACTGTAAAACAAGAGTGTATCCTCTTATGGCTCAAGCCCTGACTAGCTTGATAAGTATTTCCTTGACCTGGGCATTATTTCTATACTTCAGTTTAGTTAAATTATTTCTTTTCTTAGTAACTTGCAGCCTAATCCGGGATGTATGAAAACCATTATAGAGCTCTTCGAGGAAAGTGTGTCACAATTCGGTAAAAATATTTACCTGTATGAAAAGACAACTACTGCATATCAGGGCAGTACCTATGATGAGGTAAAAGAAACAGTCTATAAGTTAGCGGCTGGTTTATTGTCAACCGGAATTCAGGCAGGCGATCGGGTAGCACTTCTTTCTGAAGGAAGAAATGCCTGGATAATCAGCGAGTTAGCTATTTTATACACCGGAGCCTGTTGCGTTCCATTGTCAATAAGACTTGATGCGGCCTCTGATCTGAAATTCCGGCTGCTTCATTCGGGTGCCCGGATGATCGTGGTTTCAGCCCAGCAGGCATCAAAGATTGAAGAAATCCGTGATTCACTGCCAGAACTTGAAACTGTTATTTACCTGGACGAAAAACCTGTAAATCGTGAGAAAGATTTTTCATACAATGGTTTAATCAGCCTTGGCGCAGATTTATTAAGGATTGATCCTCTTTCGTTTATGCAAAGAAAGGAAGCGGTTAAACCGGATGATCTGGCTAATATCTCCTACACTTCAGGAACAACTGCCGATCCCAAAGGCATTATGCTTACGCATAGCAATTATACAGCGAATGTAAAGCAGGCGCTTACGCTGATGCACATTCCGCCAACCTATCGCACACTTGCAATTCTACCATGGGATCATTCTTTTGCCCACACCGCCTGTCTTTATTGCTTTATGGCAAAAGGGGCAGCTGTTGGGTCAGTGCAAGCTGGCCGTTCCGGCATGGAAGCGATTAAGAATGTTCCAATCAACATCAGGGAGCTTCAACCCAACCTGATTATGAGTGTACCCGCCCTTACACGAAATTTCAGAAAAAATATAGAGTCGGGAATTGAAAAGAAAGGACGCCTGCTGAAAGCCGTTTTTGATCAGGCCCTGGCTGTTGCCTATGTCTATAACGGGCTTGGATTTGACCGGGGACAAGGCTGGCGCATTGTCTTAAAGCCTATAGTTCAGTTGTTTGACTTTGTCTTTTTCAAAAAGATAAGAAAGGCTTTTGGTGGTAACCTGGACTTTTTTATCGGTGGTGGTGCATTGCTTGATATTGAACTTCAGCGGTTTTTCTTTGCAATTGGCATCCCTGTTTGCCAGGGGTACGGGCTGTCTGAAGCTTCTCCGATAATCTCATCCAATTCATTGAAAAACATTAAGATGGGGACTTCCGGCAAGTTGGTCGAATACCTGGATCTTAAAATTTGTAATACCGAAGGCCAGGAATTGTCACGGGGAGAAACCGGTGAGATTGTTATCAGGGGGGGGAATGTGATGAAAGGCTATTGGAAAAACCCAAAAGCTTCTGAGGATGTTTTAAAAGATGGCTGGTTGTTTACCGGTGATCTTGGTTATCTGGACAAGGATAATTACCTCATGGTGCTTGGAAGGTTTAAAAGTCTGCTGATCGCAAACGACGGCGAGAAATACAGCCCTGAAGGCATTGAAGAAGCCATCATGGATCAATCCCCGATGATTAGTCAGTGCATGCTCTACAACAACCAGCATGCCTACACCGTAGGCCTGATTGTGCCGGACATCACTGCTATAAACCGCGAACTTGAGCACGCGCGCATAAAACCAGGCAGTCCGGAAGGCATTGAAGCCGGTCTTACTATAATCCAACATGAAATAGATGCTTTTTATAAAGGGGGCAGGTATGCAGGTCAGTTTCCTGAACGCTGGCTGCCTTCAGTTATTTGTGTCCTGCCGGAGGCTTTTTCGGATAAAAACCAATTTGTGAATGCTGCCATGAAAATGGTGCGCGGAAAGATCACCGCTCATTATCAGCAGGAACTTGATTTTCTTTATACTCCCGCTGCGAAAAACATCCTGAATGATTTGAACCGCCGGCATTTTTCAAAGTGGTATGAATCAAAATCCTGAATTGGTTTGGTTAAGACCTTTTGATAAGCCTGATTTTAACAGGCTCA
>JAAXUD010000292.1 GCA_013336205.1 Lentimicrobium sp.
CCATGCATTAATATACCAATCCACGAATTCCTGGTTTTCTGAACCACATATGATTGTATAAAGATCAGCGGAATCAAGGTGAGTAGTAACTGCCAGCCGAAAGAAATATGAAATAATCCCCAGCCGAAACCATGGATTACCCAGGTATATTTCCCAAAAGCCAGTTCCTGCCGGGGCAACATGACACCCCGCCACAGAAATTCCTCTCCGAAAATATTCAGTAGCCAGTATGGCGCCCAGACCAGCAACAACCAATATCGTCCTTGTGTTAACGGCTCAAATGACATAAATGCAGGGGAATGGTCAAACCTGCCGATAATTAATTCTAATCCTTTCATTATAAGGCCACTCAGTATCGCAACAAGCACTAAACCCAGAATGCAATATTTCAGGTCATTTGCGGTTATTCTGCGAAATCTCAGGCGCTCAACCCAGGTGCTCCTGGTCAATTTATACCCTTCGGCTTTTAAAATGAAAATGCCGGCTAAGATAAGAGGTGTAAAAATGCCCAGGCCACCTACTATAAACCAGAAAAGGACAGTTTCCTGTCCGGTAACCTCGCTCAGGTAGGGTATCAGGTACTTCGTCAGGCAATACATCAGTATGGCTGCCGGAATGTAAACAGCGAAAGATCCCGTTAGCCCGAGCCTTCGCATTTTCGTATCAGCACTCATATTTCAACAAATAATTTCAAAATGCGGGATTTACTAAAGTTCAATTACATTTTAAAAGGCCTGTCCCTGACCAAAAGAGCATTGACAGGCCTTTTCAAGTATTTATTCCATTTTGAACAATCTCCGGGTGATGATCAGATTATTTCAGATCAAAACGATCAAGGTTCATTATTTTGTCCCATACACTCACAAAATCGTTTACAAACTTTTCCCGGGCATCAGCACTTCCGTATACCTCTGCCAGTGCCCTGAGTTCCGAATTTGAACCAAAGATCAGGTCGGCACGGGTGGCGGTCCATTTTATTTCTCCTGTTTTCCGGTCGCGACCGTTAAAAGTCTCTTTGTCTTCAGAAGCAGGCATCCATGCCGTATTCATGTCGAGCAGGTTAACAAAGAAATCGTTGGTAAGAACTTCGGGTTGTTTCGTGAAAACGCCATGTGCTGAATTGTCAAAGTTTGCGTTCAATACGCGCATACCACCGATAAGTACTGTCATTTCAGGTGCGGTTAGCTTAAGCAGTTGTGCCTTGTCAATCAACAATTCTTCGGTTGATACTTTGTATTTTGTTTTCAGATAATTGCGGAAGCCATCGGCAACAGGTTCCAGTACGCTGAAGGATTCGACGTCGGTTTGCTCCTGAGCAGCATCCATACGACCGGGGGTGAATGGAACGCGAATATTACTGCCCGCCTCTTTTGCAGCTTTCTCAACTCCGGCGCAGCCACCCAGTACAATCAGGTCGGCCAGTGAAACTTTTTTCCCGTTATGGGATGTGCTGTTGAATTCCTGTTGAATGGCTTCCAGTTTTTCAAGAACCTTAGCCAGGCGGGCCGGATTGTTTACGGTCCAGTCTTTCTGAGGCGCAAGGCGGATACGGGCACCGTTGGCGCCGCCCCGCTTGTCGGAACCACGAAATGTGGAAGCCGAAGCCCATGCGGTTGATACCAATTCTGATACAGTAAGCCCTGATTTCAACAGGGTGGCTTTTAATACGGCAATATCCTTTTCATCAACCAGGGGATGATTAAGGGCGGGGATCGGATCTTGCCAGATAAGCACTTCCGTTGGTACTTCGGGACCTAAATACCGGGAAAGCGGTCCCATGTCTCTATGAGTCAGTTTAAACCAGGCACGTGCAAAGGCATCGGCAAATTCAAGGGGATGTTCGTAGAAACGTCTGGAGATTTTCTCATACACCGGGTCGAAACGCAGGGAAAGATCTGTGGTAAGCATAGTCGGTGCATGCTTTTTTGAGGGGTCGTGTGCATCGGGAATCACATCACCGGCATTTTTTGCTACCCACTGAAACGCACCGGCAGGACTTTTGGTTAATTCCCAATCGTATTTGAACAGATTTTCGAAGAAATAGTAACTCCATTTGGCGGGTGTTTGAGTCCAGGTTACTTCCAGTCCGCTGGTTACTGTATCTCCGCCTTTTCCTTTTCCAAACCGGCTTATCCAGCCAAGTCCCTGCTCCTCCAGACCGGCGGCTTCGGGTTCAGGGCCTAAGAGGGCGGCATCACCTGCCCCATGGCATTTACCAAAAGTATGCCCACCTGCGATAAGCGCAACGGTTTCTTCATCGTCCATAGCCATGCGGGCAAAGGTGTTGCGGATATCAACCGCCGCTGAAAGAGGGTCGTGGTTCCCATTGGGACCTTCAGGGTTAACATAGATCAGCCCCATCTGAATGGCAGCAAGGGGGTTGTCTGTTTCGGTTTTATCCAGGTTGCGCTCATCATTTTCGAGCCAGCGGGTTTCTGAACCCCAATAAACATCTTCTTCCGGTTCCCATACATCTTCGCGTCCACCGGCGAAGCCAAAGGTTTTAAACCCCATCGATTCCAGGGCAACATTACCTGCCAGTATCATGAGGTCGGCCCAGGATATTTTTTTGCCATATTTTTGCTTGACCGGCCAAAGCAACCTGCGTGCCTTGTCAAGGTTAACATTGTCAGGCCAGCTGTTCAGCGGGGCAAAGCGCTGTTGTCCGCCTCCCGCGCCTCCACGCCCATCGCCTGTGCGATAAGTACCTGCACTGTGCCAGGCCATACGAATGAAAAACGGGCCATAATGGCCGAAATCTGCCGGCCACCATTCCTGAGAGTCGGTCATCAACTGGTGAAGGTCGTTTTTAATGGCTTTCAAATCAAGACTCTTAAATTCTTCAGCGTAGTTAAACCCCTCTCCCATTGGATTGGATAAGGCCGAATGTTGCCGCAGAATGTTCAGTTTTAAGTGATTTGGCCACCAGTTGATGTTTTTTGTACCGCCCGTTCCGGCACTGTGCTTGCTAACAGCGCCCGTTACAGGGCATTTGCTGATTTTTTCCGGATTGTTCTCCATTGTCATCGTGGTTTGGGTTTATAAATATACGTAAATTCAGTCAATTGATTTGCAGCATTTTATGTTTGACTTACCGGCTGTTAGCAAACAAAATAACTTTATGTATTCAGGAAACTACAATGCCACTTATTGCTGCACAGAAGGATAATGCATCGATGGCAATAAACCGGGCCCTGAAGATATCCATAGTTTCATTTTTAAATCTTTGTGAACTTGCCGATTATCTGAAGTTTGATATCTTCAATCTTAAAATCCGGAATGCCTTTCTTTTCAAAGTATTTTTCAAGCATTTC
The DNA here is from genome assembly GCA_013336205.1 of Lentimicrobium sp. GTDB lineage: Bacteria > Bacteroidota > Bacteroidia > Bacteroidales > Lentimicrobiaceae > Lentimicrobium. Next base: position 3,315 of record JAAXUD010000292.1, read on the forward strand.
ATTCAGTGCTGCATCCTTGTAATCTACAATTCTGTCGGATTCTGAACAATACAGATGATGATGACTTTCCATTACGGCATCATACCTCATGATATCTTTTTCAGTTTTTACTTTTTTTATTAATTCGCTCGAAACCAACGCATCAAGCACTTTATAAACAGTGGCTGTTGCTATGTTGGGATGGTTTTTCCTGATATACTCGATAATGTTTTCGGCCGTAGGATGGTTGTTGAGCTTTACTATTGCTTCAAGAATGGCAATCCTTTGCGGCGTGACTTTCAGCCCTTTCTCAACAAGTTTATTACTAAATTCTCCTGGCTTCATAAATTAATTGTTTTCAAATGAGAATGATTCTCTTTTAATAATAAACAAATTTAAATCTTTTTTCATCTTAAGTCAAGCGTTGGTAAAAATAATTCAGGAACTTACTGGTGGAACGATCAGATCATATTTTCAAACCTTTGGTCTGAGTCCTGGTCTATGTGAGTTTGTCCTGCCAGGGTTGGGTTACCTGGCTGTGTTATTTATTATGATAACGGCAGATAATAAAGGACGAGCGATTTTTAACCTTTCCGGGAAGGTGCATATACCGGGTTAACCAGTAATCTGAGAATCCACACAGATCCGGCACAATGAAAAATTCATGGGAAAGGATAATACGACGCGAACCCGACTCCAACCCTGGTTGCCATCAGAAAAGTTGCCAATGGCCGCCGGTATCCCTAAAACGAATTCAGACCTGTTTCTTAAATTGTATCATTGATGTATAACATTCACCCATATACCAGCATCACCTCGTATTGATATGATGTTATATCAGAATAATTCTTTTCTTCATAGAATGAAGTATGACATATTCAATCATTTTCCCTATACAAATTATTCACGTTTTATTAACTTTAATTAATTATATTTGTTTACCACAAAATCATTTATAAACAAAACCAGGTCCTTATGAAAAAGTATTTAGCTGAATTAATCGGAACCTTTAGCCTTGTGCTGTTTGGTTGCGGATCGGCAGTGATTGCCGGAATTATGCAAGTAGGCCCCAGCGGCATTGGTTTACTTGGAATTTCTATAGCTTTTGGTTTCGCAGTTGTTGCGATGGCCTATGCCATCGGCGGAATTTCAGGATGCCATATCAATCCTGCTGTGACAGTGGGTGTTTTTGTTGCCGGACGCATGACTTCAAAAGACGCTGCAGCTTACATCGTTTCGCAATTGATTGGTGCCGCCTTGGGTGCCGGCGTCTTGTATCTCTTAGCCAGCGGAAAGCCCGGCTGGGTAATGACTGAATGGGGTTTGGGCGCTAACGGCTGGGGTGAGGGTTATCTTGGCAACTATAATCTGACCAGCGCTTTTGTGGCTGAAGCCATATTTACCTTTCTTTTTCTTTTTGTTCGATACC
>JAAXUD010000293.1 GCA_013336205.1 Lentimicrobium sp.
GGGCAGCGTAAGCATCTCCTCTCAAGTGAGCGGCGATAAATTAACCATCAGCGTCACAGATAGTGGTGTAGGCGTTTCGAAGGAATTTCTGCCTTATATTTTTGAACCGTTTGTGCAGGAAGATGTATACACAGCCCGATTAAACAACAGCAGCGGACTGGGTTTGTCGATCGTATATGAAGCGGTTAATCTGCTGGGCGGCAGCATTACTGCAGAGTCAGAGCCTGGTACCGGCACCCGGATTACCATTACGCTTCCTGTTATTGAATCTGAAATTATTGCTGAGACACCAACCCCTGTAGTAAAACCCGGGCTTGAAATCGATCAGCCGGTTATTATGATTGTTGAAGATGAAGAAATCAACATGACCTACCTTAAGCGCTTATTGAAATCAAATGGATACTCCTTACTTCTCGCATCAAACGGTCCGGAGGCCATTGAATTTATTGAGCAGGGTAGCAAGGTTGATGTAATACTGATGGATATGAAAATGCCCGGTATGGATGGCTTTGAGGCAACCCGCCGTATTAAGGCACTTATGCCTGAAGTGCGAATTGCGGCTGTAACTGCCTATGCCAGCAATGCCGACCGCGAAGCCTGTTTTAATGCCGGTTGCGACGACTATATAGCCAAACCTTTTCAGAAGAATGATCTTTTCGAACTGTTGAAAAGGTTATACTGATAATTTGAGCTTTTAAGACCTTGTTTAACTTATCTGATAACAATCCGTGAGTGACCTTTCTCACCATCTCCGTCTATCTGAAGCATATAAATGCCTGTAGGATAAACAGTGACAGGCAATTGCTCAATACCACCACCTTGTGCTATTTGCTTATTAAACACCAGTAAGCCATTCGAATTATACAGCCTCAACCTCACCGGCCTGGTTTTGCTGAAAGAGGTAAGATCAATATTCAGGCTGCTGATGGCCGGGTTTGGATAAACACTTACCGGTAATTCTGTTTTAATTGAATTAATCCCAAAAACCTGGCTGCCCAGGGCATTCCAGTTCTGGGTTATTTTTTCCTGGGGCAACGGATAATCGTATAGTTTTATCATGGCAACTGCACCTGAAGCAGCTTCATTGGGAACAATCAGATCGTCGTGAAAGAAGTTAAGAACACCCTCTGAATCAATCAGCGCATCTCCGTTACTGTCGGTAAAACTTATCTTTACTTCGGCGTCGGTGTAAATAAGCACCTGGTTATCGGCACCAGTGCGGGTAATAACATAATAGGTATACTCGCCCGGAAGTACCGGTGCTTCTTCGCTATATAGAATACTGTAGAAATTTAATTTCCCGTAGTAAACGTAAGCACCCCAGTCTGTCTTGCGGTTTTTCCAGTCAACAACTCTTTTCCAGCTGGTCAGATCATCAAACACAAAGTAAAGCTCAATTGTATAATCGTTCCCCAGAAAATTACCTGCCGCCTGATCCGGAAACTGAAGTCCGCTGTTTTTCACGAAACGATAGACGGTTTTTGTTGCTCCACTGATTTCATTGAGCGTTTCAACAACATATTGCCCCTGATCGCCCAGCACTGTGAGCGCTGGCCCGGCACCGTTCAGTTCGTTTAATGAATTTTCAAAGTTGTAATAATATATTTGCTGGGACTGAACCTGAAACGTTAATATTGTTATAAAAACAAGTATGGTAATTTTTTTCATAATGTGTTAAAGTTTGCTGTTGTGCAATATTACGACTTGTATATGCTTGTGTCAATAAGTATTTATAGGTAATTAAACAACGGGCAGGATTTTGGCCAATACAGCACAATGACCCATCATAAATGATTCGGGGAGAGGATCAGGTTAACGTTGAGGTTGAGGTTGAGGTTGAGGTTGTGCTTCGACTCAGCAACCAAGGTTAAGGTTAAGGCTAAGGTTGAGCCTGCCTGCTGAAGTGCGTCGGGTAAACCGGCCTCGAATAATACCGGATGGAATGAAGTAAGATACCCTTTCAGGTTTTAATCGTTGTTAAACCAAAGGACAAACCATAGGCTTTCGGACTGAGGGTAAACCGGCCACCAAAAAACCTGGAAGGTTTTAAGATGATTACATGGCCTTATGAAAGGAAGATACGCCCTAACGCTGTAAACAGGCTGAGGTTAAGGTTGAGGCTCGGGTTGAGCCAGCCCGCCTAAAGTATAGCCGGTAAACCTGCCAAATAAATTTGAATAGCTTGATCCTTTTGGCCCTTCTGTCAGGATTATGAATACACAATTCCTCCATAGCAGGTGCTTAACCTTAACCTCACTGTCCGGCAAAGAATGTTATTCTCCGTGAATCATGATGGTTTAAATGAGCAAAGCAGGCCGGGTAACAAAATTGTTTAATTCATGGATACATGTAACAATACTCCGGTAATTTTAAGAATCACGCGATGACGCAAAGACGCAATGAATTGATTACAAATGATTTATAATTTCAAAATAAATTTACATAATGCATAGCAAATCAATGATTTAAAAAATTTTAACGGAGTATTGATGTAAGCTAACTAATAAATACTTTTACAAAAAAAATCATGAAAAATCAAAGAATGGAAAGACCGTTTCTGTTGCTCTTAATCCTGGTTACGTTGCTTTCCGGCTGCGGCAATAAACAATCCGGTACCCTAAGCGAAAGCAATCTGAAGTCAGAGATTAACCAATTTATCACCGATTGGCACAAGAGCGCAGCGATGTCAGATCACAAAGCCTATATCGGAGCGATGGCCGGTTCAGGAGTTTATATTGGCACCGATGCCTCAGAATACTGGACTACTCCAGAATTCAGCAACTGGAGCAAGCCCTATTTTGATCAGAAAAAAGGATGGAACCTGATCAGCCTTCAGCGCAATATTTACCTTGCACAAAACAGGGAAACTGCCTGGTTTGATGAATTACTTGATACAGGGATGGGACTTTGCCGGGGCTCCGGTGTTTTACAGAAAATAAACGGCCAATGGCTGATATATCAATATGTGCTATCGCCAACCGTGCCCAACGATCTTATTGATGAAGTAAAAAGCCTGAAAGCAAAGAATGATAGTCTGATTACTCAGAAATGGCTTCCGGTTCCGGCAGAATAATTTGTTTTCAGCAGTTTCAGGTATCGTTTTCTTATTTCCGATAGTTTATCTACTGTCAGGTTTTCCTTGTAGATTCTGACCATTTCGGTTATTCCCTTGTTTTCATAGATAAAAGCCAATGCAGCATCAAAGAACAACAGATTGGTGTCGTATTTTACTTCCCTGGTCAACTCTTTAAACTCATTCCATACAACATGCCCGGGAATGGTAAAATACCCATGATGTGGCTGCGATCTGTCGAGATACATCATTTCGCCAACCGGCTCTATATAAAAGAATTTCATCAGATTGATCAGGGCATTCTCATTGGTGAATTTCCTGAGTTTCTTTCTGAATACAAGCCCCTCTTCCTGATAATACCTTTGCAAAACACCCACCTGCGAGAACTGTTCGAGATCTCTTACCCTGATAACCGGGAAATGCTGTCCATAAATTGTAACGGATCCGGCAGCGCCATCAAAAGTAATTCCATGTTTCTTTCTTATGTTAAGTGTTGCCCGTAATACTTTTTCAAGCGGACAGGACTCTTCCAGCACAAAATAGAGATACCTGGGTACTACTGAACCCGGAACTTCATTGTAATATCCGAAGAATGGAGCCACGGCCTCCAGCACACAGGTATTTTCCAAAAGAATGTTGTCTTCGAGGCATGACAGGGGTTCTTCCTTGAGTAAGCCTCCGAATTTTTCGTATAATGTACTGGCTTCCATAACACAAAGTATGTTGGTGAATTATATTGCTAAAAGTACGTAAAAAAGTGGCGAAATGCAAATTTTCAGGGTATTATTCGGGAAGAAAATCATTAAATCCAGGCCCTGTGTATCCTTCTCTTTATTTCTTTCTGAACGTTCAACCAAATGAATCGGTATGCATTTCGGTGCTTACTGCTGAATAAAAACCCGGGCACGATACAAACAACAGCTGTCATATTTATTAAACTACAGAACAAGCTGATTGTAAGGGCTTTTTACTTGTAATAGCTCCTGTTTTTTCGTAACTTTAAGATTTAAAAACAAGAAAACCATGGCAACAGATTTTAAATGTCCGCATTGTAAAAACCTGCTCAATGTTTCTGACAACCTTGTTTTCTCAACCCGCAACAGGTGGGGAAAAGAAGGGATTGTGCTGTTGCATCCCGGGCTGGGCAACTATTCGGTTATTATGCACCCCGGCTTTATAGTTCCCAAAGGCGAGATGCTTGATTTTTATTGTCCTTATTGTAACCAGCAACTTTTATCGGAAAGAAATAAAAACCTGGCTAAAATCCTGATGAGAGATGACAAAGGATCAGAATACGAAATTCACTTTTCGCGTATTGCCGGGCAACATTCTACCTATAAAATAATTGGCAACAATATTGAAATCTTCGGCGAAGATGCCCCGGAGTACCTTGATTCTGTTAAATAAGGCAGTTAAACTTATTCAAACGTTATTTTCAACAGTTGGTCACCCCCGGTAGCTTCACAGGGCTTGCACAAGTTTCCCGATACATGCCAAAAACTTCTCTTTGTGTGTAATACATTATTGAAATCAGAGAAATATTTTGTGTTTTGAGGGACTCAAAATTGAATTCAAAAACCGGCGTAAGCGTTTGGAAACGCGCATGCATGAGTTTTGAAAAATAATTGTAGAGTAAAGCAAAAAACTGG
>JAAXUD010000835.1 GCA_013336205.1 Lentimicrobium sp.
TGCCGCTTTTGCAGGAAACATTTGCCAATATAGAGAAACTTATGCCTGAAGTGACAGCGGAAAATCAGGTTAAAATACAGAAGATCAGCAGTCTGCTGCAAGGAAGGTTCGAAGCTGACTATTGCCGGAAGGTATTCAATATCGTTCAGGCTGAATATAAAATTCTGCCTGGCCGGAACAGAGTGCTTCTGGAGTCGAGAATTATGATTCATTTCAACGGCCAGCTCACCGCGGATGAAGCCAGTAAAATCCTGAATATTATCGTGTTTAACCTGGAGGAGATTTCAGACGAACATGATATACTTGCCGGGCAGGTGCAGGCAAACATGGGTTTGGGTTCCGGGGTTTCAACAGGAGATGAAATTGAAAACGGTTCAGGAAGGTTTGGTTTTGATGTAAACAATCCGATTCCGGTGAATGGTATCGATATGATCGATGACTATTTCAGTAAACTCCGCCTGATTACCGGTGAATCGATCAGTTTTAAGCGGTTGGGATCGGTGAGTGCAGAAAACCTGCCCTTTCCGGTGGATAAATATGAAATTAACAATACTGAAAACCAGATCATCGCAATTTTGTTTGTTTATGCATACCATGGAAGTAAGTCAGCCAAAGCGCCCGAAGGTTTCAGGTTAATTGCATAAGGTTTGCGGTGCATGACCTTGATTATCAAATTATTTAGTTGAATACCAATATATTATGACAGGAACAATCGTATTCAGATCGAAAAGGGCAGCCTGGTTTACCATCGCCACCTTACTGCCGCTGGCCATTGCTTTCGCGATGTTATTTCTCGACAAGTGGTATATGTCGCTGCTTATGGGCCCTGTGCTTTTGTATGTATTACCGATTTACTTCCGAACATCCTATAAGATACATGATATAAACCAGTTAACGGTTGTTTGCGGCCTGCTTTATATGAAAACCTTTAACATTTCCGATCTGATGCATATCCGGCCAACCAACAATATAATCTCCTCCCCTGCCCTTTCACTGGACAGGCTGGAGCTAAAATTTAAGAATAAGGAGATATTGCTGATTTCGCCGGTTCAGCCTGAGCGGTTTATCGAGGTATTACAGGCGATTAACCCGGGGATTGAGGTGAAGAAGAAATAATTTCCACCGGACGGGTTAGAAATTATAAAAATTACAAAAATCCCAGATCAAGCATCGCTTCTTCCGACATCATATCCTTGCTCCAGGGGGGTTCAAAGGTAATTTCGACCTCGCAATCTTTGATGCCCTGTATTTCGTTCACCGAATCTTTAACCTCAACCGGCAGTGATTCAGCCACCGGACAGTTTGGGGCAGTCAGGGTCATAGTAATGTGTGCCACCGAATCATTATCTATACTGATATTGTAGATTAATCCAAGATCGTAAATGTTGACCGGAATTTCAGGGTCGAACACCCGTTTCAGGCGTTCTATTATCTGATTGCCGAGTAAAAGGGTTTTTTCGTGATCCATCATGGGAAACAAGTCTAAAGTAAAAAGTAAAAAGTAAAAAGTTGAAGCTCAAAGTTAAATAAAAGGAAAAAAAATCGAAGAAACTGGCAAAAGGTAAAGGCAGTTGGCGAAAAATACTTCGAGAAGAGAAGCATCGCGTCTTTACGACCATCGTTCCATCATTCCATCCTTCGAGACGCGAAGCATCGCGTCTTTACGACCACTCTTCCATCATTCCACTCTACCATTACCCCATCGCCTGTTTGGCTTTAAAAGCAAGGGCGTACATTTTTATCTGCTTTATCATCGACAACAAGCCATTGGAGCGGGTTGGTGAAAGATGTTGTGTGAGTCCGATTTCATTCAGGAACTCCGTGGAGGAATCA
>JAAXUD010000294.1 GCA_013336205.1 Lentimicrobium sp.
TATTGGGCCCCAATATCAGCCTGATCTGTGAGATTTTGCCTGCATTCAGATCTCCTGTTGCAATGAGCGTATCAAGACCGTTCGAAAAATTCAGCAAGTTGTATATTCCTGCATTTGTGTTGAGCAGAACAGTACTTCCATCATCTCCGGTTACTTCCACCGCCTGCAAATCAATCAGCACCGCTTCGTAAGAGGCAGGAGCATCTGTCATACGGATAGATAGCCGGGCTTTGTCTTTCGTGTTATCTTTATCACAAGAGGCTGATACCAGAATCAGTAAGCCTACGCTGATCATGAACATAAAACTGTTTAAGTTCCTGATCAGCCCCGTAATTTTAATCATATGATTTTCTTTCATGGCAATTATTTTAAGTTTGGGTATTTATTATTCCTGCAAAGATCAGGACAAGAATTTGGGCAGGCATTACACAATTCATAAAATGAATTATATCATTCACATGTATGAAAGGCAGACGAGGGAGGGTATTATAATTCAGGAATATGGGATGATGGAATAGTGGAATATTGGAATGATGGAACACTGGAATGATGGTATGATGGAGTAATGGAATATTGGTATGATGGAAATTGGTCCCGATAGCTATCGGGATTGGAAATTTGACATTTGAAACATCACGAAAATCAGAACGGATATCCGATCGCAACATTCAGAAGGAGGTTTTCACTTCTCCATGCCGGACTTCCTAAGTTGATCTCATCCAACACCCAGCGGTTGTTCTTTTCCAGCCAGGGTTTTCGCAAAGGCATTGCCAGATCAAACCGCAGCAGGAAGAGAGAAACATCTATACGAAGTCCGAAACCGGCACCGACTGCCATCTCGCCAGCGAATCCGGAGAATGAAAACGGGGTTCCGATAGTGGAAGGATTCGATTTGAGCAGCCACACATTACCTGCATCAGTAAAAAGGGCACCTTTCAGAAAGCGAAAGATATTGAACCGATACTCCGCATTAATTTCCAGCTTAACATCTCCTCCCAGCCGGAGAAATCCCAGGCTATCGGTGTTTTGATTGTATGTGCCCGGGCCTAAAGAGTTTATACTGAACGCGCGGATACTGTTAGGCCCGCCACTAAAAAACTGCTTGACATAAGGCAAGGTTGATGAGTTTCCGTATGGCACTGCCAGCCCGCCATATACTCTAAATGCAAAATTACTTTTATCAGGAAAATTATAATAGACCCGGCCATCCAGACTCATTCTTGCGAACTGTGAATAATAAGATCCGGATATTTGTGAAGGATTCTCCGATGAGATCTTTTCACCGGCAATTACATTTACCAGTGATAATGCATTGCCTGCAAGTTCGGTGGTGAGTTGGAAAAAGTATTGGATCGTTTTCCCGGATAATATCTGTTCATTGAAGGTGTAACTATAGCTTGTCCCGGCAATAAACTGATCCTCGTAACTCTTTTTAAGGTATGGATTGGATTCCAGCAGTTCATTAAAAGCCTCCGATTTATTTCCTACAACCGAATAACTGACACTCACAGGGTTCAACTCATGTTCTTTCCGGATTTCCTCTTTCCATCTGTAACCGAAAATAAACTGTAATGCACGCATATCGAAGTAGTTGCCCCTGTTCAGATAGTCGTATGAAAGCGAAAGTCGTGTTTTAGGCAGGAAAATGCTGCTCGTTTGCTTCATTTTAAATGGAACAATAAACCTGGGAAAAGTCAGTTCAACCTTTGGATTCAGGGAGTAGGACTGCAGATTCTTCGTTTTTCCGCTCAATTGTGTTTCCCAGGAGCCGGCCAGGCTAAAGGTAAGCAGTTCAGTACCTTTAAAGGTATTTCTGTCAAGCACACTTGCATTCATGCGCGGACCCGTATAATTATTTGATTTTGAAACAACATCCAACTCTGCCTTGAAAGCATATTTTGGAATCGCGGTCATCAGAATGGTTACATCCAAAAATCCGGATGCAGTGGTATCGCTGTCGGTAAATTTGACGCTTACAAACTTGAAATTCCCCATTGACATAAGTCGGTTAAGCGTGGCGGTGTGATTTTTGCGGGCGTAAACTGCATTTTTTCGCAAAAATACCGACCGGGCAATAACCGAAGGCCTGATTGACGCTTTTCTTTCTCTGCCCAGAAACAGATAGTTTCCATATGGTATAGTATCTTTGACCCTGGTGATAGCTCTTTCGTTTAATGAATAAGCCTGGTCAATATAGACATGGTTGATCCGGTAAACCGTCAAAGCCTGCAGAGGCACGCTGTCCTTCAGGGTTAGCCGGTATGCGAAGGTATTTTCAGATTCTGAGGTATCCGCTTTGAAAAGTAAAAAGTCAGGATCGAAGTAAAAGTAGCCGTTGTTTTTTAGTAAATCATCAATCCGGTTTCTTTCATTTTTAAGTTTCTCGAGGCTGTAATCATCTCCGGGTTTAATCAGCGATTTCTCCTTTTCAGAAAGGATAAGGCTACTTATACTGCTGTCGGAAATGGCATAGGTCAATTCCTTAACTGTATATGGTTTGTGAATATGACTTGTGTAATTAATTTTTGCAGTGTGCTTCTTTTCAACGATGCTGTGTTCGGTATAACTTTTAAGGATTCCAATGTTATAAAGTTTAGCATCGATAACCGAAGAGGTTACCATAGGTTTCAGGTTGCCGATGAGAACCGGGGCTTCGCCGGTTCTTCTCATCCATTTTTTGATTTTACTTTCTGCTGTATCACCGGCTGCCATGTACTTCCATAACTTGAAGCGCAATCCCAAAAAGCTGCTGTTAGGCTTCGGATAAAAGGCTCCTTCCGCGGTCTTTTTGATAATCCGCTCCTTTTTCCTGCCAATTTTTTCACCCGATTCCAGTTTAACATTCGCTCCGGTATAGAGTTTTTCACCAGCCGGCAAATGCTTTGTGCCACTGCAGGCCGCCATCAGCAGGCAAATAATGATCAGAAAGTTTTTCATCATAACTGAGCGTTTCATGGCGTTTTGTTTTTTGATGAATTTTTCCTTTTCCCCGGCGCCCTGAAGAATTGTTTCCATCTGTTAAATTCGCGCACATAGGCCACACCAATGCCGGTTTCTACCAACTGCCCTTCAATGGCACCTTCATACTGGTTGTGGCTGAACCCTTCAAGCCGGTAGCGGCCGTCTTCCGTTAATTTGTATTCTATGGTCACATCCGTGTTAATATTACTTGCCGAATTCTGCTTTGCCCGTTCGCCTTCAACATCAATCACACCACCCACCTGAACAGTCAATCGCTCATTGAAGAGTTGTTTCTTTGCCCCTATGTCAACCTGAGTCCGTCCCTCTGCTTGTCCCGATTCATAATCATCGTAGGACTGTATATCAAAGTTCAGATCAACTCCGGGCACTACTTTTGAGCTGAGCTTATTCAATTCAGCCGAAAGAAACTTTCCTACCGTGGAGCGCACCACCGTTGATGCTCCGATATTTGCCTCAGATTGGAGTGGGTTTTCCTGAATAAACCGGCCAAGCACCAGCAAAGCAAATACCTGTTTGTTCAAAGCGGAGGGGTCTTCATTTAACATATTCAGTTTAGCGTTGACTGCTCCGCCAAATATCCCTTTATCTTCGGGCCTGAGCTGAATATCGAAACTGATTTCGGGCTTCATAAGTGCGCCCCTGAGTTTCAGGTAGACTAAAAAGGGGTATCGTTGCTTATAGGTATTCTGATCGGCTTCGCTCAGGCCGGCGATCTGATCGGCCACCAGGTCAATTGGCGAGGCCCTTACTGTGTATATGGCATTTATGGAAACGTCGGCATCCAACGGGTCACCATTCCAGATGAGGGTACTACCCGGATCGATATCGAATTTCCTTTTTACAATCGATTCAAGCGTAACGATGTAGCTGCCATCGTTTAAACTGTAGGCGCCGGTAAGGCTCATTTTGCCGCTGCGGTCAATGGTAAGGTTCAGTGCAGCTTCGCCCCTTACTACCAATGAGTCAGAAGATGTTGGATCCATCATTAACCTGAGCGTAGCTTCCTTATCAACTTCGATGATGGAGGATATATCAAAACCGGTGAAACCCGATTCCTGTAATTCCAGCTTATCATCCCGGTAAAGGATGGAATTGAGTTTATGCTTGTTGTCAATGACTATAACATCCTCGCCTTTATAGGTGGTCAGTTTGTCGTCAGGCACGGCGAAGGTGAAGTTGGAACCATCCTTCATTTTGATTCTGGCATCTATCACAGGCAACGACATTGGCCCCCTGACACTGATCCGGCTATCGATGATCATGCGGCCATAAAATACCTTGTTATCCTCTGAAGTTGTGTTGAACAAAAGGAAGTCCTGTGTTTTTACATCCAATGCAAAAATGAAATCCTGAAAATTCTTCATCTTAACCGTGCCATTGATGGTTGCCTCGTTCCCGTTGGGATCCAGAAGGGTGAATGAATTGAAATAGACCCCGTCCGTTTTCAGCTGAATGGTTTCATTTTTCAATTGCAGCATGTTGTTCAATGCTGAGGGCTTGATAAATGCATCGTTAAATGTAAGCTGGCCGGTAATGTCGGGCGAACCGGTGCTGCCTTCAACGGAAATATTACCCGTCAGGTTCCCGGATGCTTCAGTGATGGTTCCCATCGAAAATGCTTCAAGTGTTTTCAGCGAAAGCGAGGCAACATCAACTTTTATACGCACTGAATTGTCACCGCCTTTCGGGATAAAATACCCGGTGGCTGACACATTATTCTCACCACCCGATAAT
>JAAXUD010000836.1 GCA_013336205.1 Lentimicrobium sp.
ATATGCGCTTGCAGAAGCGATAGCCAGCCGCGGAGCCGAAGTTATTTTAGTCTCCGGACCGGTACATTTAAAAGCCGTAAATCCATTAATAAAGATCATCAGCGTGCAGACTGCCATTGAAATGGCCAAAGCCTGTATTGCTGAATTTCCCGGATGCAGTATCACAATTATGGCAGCCGCTGTAGCTGACTTTACCATTGAATCACCAGCCAGTCATAAAATAAAAAAGGAAGACAAAAAACTTTCAATTGACTTAAAACCAACGACTGATATCCTTGCAAGTCTGGGTAAAATGAAACAAAAAGGGCAGTTTCTTGTAGGTTTTGCGCTGGAGACAGACAATGAGACTGAAAATGCCAGAAAGAAACTGCAAAATAAAAACCTCGATCTGATCGTTCTAAACTCACTGAATGATAAAGGTGCCGGATTTGGTACCGATACCAATAAAGTAAGAATGATTAGTGCAAACGGAGACGTAAAAGACACGCTGCTGCTTAGTAAAGTTAAAATTGCAGAAGAGATTGTCAGCACTATAATTTCGCTGGCTGATATAATTAAGTAACCTAATTCTTTTTCAATGAAGCGACTTTTAGTGACATTCATGGCAGTAATTGCTGCTATTGGAACTTTTGCACAGGAGTTTAATGTATCCGTGCAGGTTACTTCACCACAGGTTGAAGGTACCGAAAAGAAAATATTTGAAACACTGCAGCAGGACCTCTATGATTTCGTTAATAACCGCAAATGGACGAATTATCAGTATAAACCGGAAGAAAGAATTGAAGGTACAATTCTGATTACCGTTAGTGAACGCTCAGGAGAAGATTTTAAAGCGAAGATTAATGTGGTACTGCGCCGCCCGGTTTTCAAATCATCCTACAATACACCGCTTTTAAACTACCTGGATAAGGACTTTGAATTCAAATATGTTGAATTTCAGCCAATTGAATACGCCGATAATGTTTTTAACTCTAACCTGCCTTGTACTATTGCCTATTATCTTTATATTTTCTTAGGGATTGACGGGGATTCATTCGCAAAAAACGGAGGTTCTCTGTATTTTGAGAAGGCACAGAATATTGTTAATATGGGTCAGAATGCCCGTGAAAAAGGATGGAAGGCTTTTGAAAGCCAGAAAAACCGTTACTGGCTGGTTGAAAATTATACCAATCCTACCTATTCCGCAGTAAGAGAAGCCATGTACAGGTATCACCGGCTTGGTCTCGACCAGATGGCTGATGATGTGGAAACAGGCAGGGCAGCCATCAATGAGAGCCTGGAACTTCTGCGTAAAGCAAACCGGGAACGCCCGGGATTATTTATATTGCAGCTGTTTCTCGAAGCCAAACGCGACGAACTAGTCAACATCTATTCCCAGGCTTCGCCCATGGATAAAACAAAGACAGTGAATATTCTGAAGGAAATTGATCCGGCCAACTCATCCAAGTATCAAAAGATACTGGAAACTAAATAATAAACCTGCAGGATTACAGGGATTTTGTAAATTTGTTTTCCTGATACCTGTTTCTGGCCTATGTTGCTTCGACTTTCCATAAATAATTATGCACTGATTAACAGGCTCGAAATAGAATTCGGGCCGAATTTTTCTGTTATTACCGGTGAAACAGGTGCCGGAAAGTCAATACTTCTGGGGGCATTGTCACTGATGCTGGGACAGCGGTCAGATAATCTCAGCCTTCCTGATAAAACAAAAAAATGCAGCATCGAAGGTACTTTTGACCTTACAGACTGTAATCTTGAAGCTTTCTTTTCAGAGAATGATCTTGATTATGATGCAGTCTGTATCATCAGGCGTGAAATCACACCCCAG
>JAAXUD010000295.1 GCA_013336205.1 Lentimicrobium sp.
AAACTACCCCTAGCGTCCCGCTATGGGTTACAAAAACTTCTCATTAAACTCTCAGGAAATCCTTTCAGTAAAAGTCGTTCACGAAACTTTTTCAAAACCATGCCTTGCAGCAATAGGTTAGATGTCGGGTAATGTGCACATTTTCAGTAGAAATATAATAACATTGAAAAAACGGGATTACAAATTGGATATTGGAAATTAATTTTATTTACCGTTAACACCCATTGCTTCGAAGCATTGAAAAAACGGGATTAGAAATTAGAAATTTGATATTAGAAATTAATCCCCCTTCCCGCTGGTAATAACTTTCCAATTTATCCTATATTTGTATACTTATTAATATTTTTTATGAAGAAGAAAAGCAACCACAGCCGGCGCGATTTTCTTAAACTGGCTGCACTAGGATCCGCTGCCCTGGGACTGGGTTCGGTAGGAAGTATTTTTGCTGCAGATAGCGGTAATATTTCAGGAAACACCCCCACTATACTTCCGGCTGGTCAGTCCCGGATAACCGGCAACAAATCTGCAATGGGCCTGGCTTGCGAACCGCTGAAAACGGTTCGGATAGCCATTATCGGCATAGGAATGCGCGGTAGTGAAGCCGTTCGCCGCTTGCTGCAGATCGAGGGTGTTCAGATCAACGTCCTCTGCGACCTGATCCCGGACTTCGTGAAAGAAGGAAATAAAGTATTGGTGGAAGCAGGTCATAAAGCCGCAGCTGAATATACCGGCGTTGATGACTGGATGAAAATTTGCGAACGCGATGATATTGACCTGGTGTATAATTGCACTCCCTGGGATTTACATACGCCCATTGCAGTTTATGCAATGAAGAATGGTAAACATGCAGCCATTGAAGTCCCGGCCGCCCTGACCATTGATGAATGCTGGCAACTGGTAAATACCGCCGAAGAAACACAGCGACACTGTATGATGCTCGAAAACTGCTGTTACGATTTCTTTGAACTGGCCACGCTCAATATGGCACGAAAGGGCGTTTTCGGAGAAATTATGCATGCTGAAGGGGCTTATATTCATGATCTGCGGGAATGGAAATTTCTCGAACAGAAAGATGGCGGCTATTACAACCATTGGCGTCTTGAATTCAGTAAAAAGTACAACGGTAACCCCTATCCCACCCATGGGCTTGGACCTGTTGCCCAGATTATGGGAATTAATCGTGGAGATCGCTTCGACTACCTTACTTCCATGTCAACCAAACAAGCCGGGATAAGCCTTTATGCTGCTGAAAAATTTGGGGTTGGTTCGCCCGAAGCCAATCAGTCCTACCTGCTGGGAGATATGAATACCACTCTTATCCGCACAGTAAATGGCAAGACCTTAATGATTCAGCACGACACTACCAGTCCAAGGCCCTATGATCGACTGCATCTGATCAGCGGTACCAAAGGGATGGCGCGAAAATATCCCAAACAAGCCATCGCCCTGGAGCCCAATGCGCACCAGTTTCTTAAAACCGAAGAATTTGATGCCCTGATGGCAGAATATGAACATCCGCTGGCTCGTCAGATCGGTGAAAAAGCGCGCCTGGTTGGGGGTCACGGTGGCATGGATTTTATTATGGATTACCGCCTGATTTATTGCCTTAGAAACGGGCTTCCCCTTGATCAGGATGTTTATGATGCAGCCGCCTGGTCATCCATTGTTCACCTGAGCCAAATGTCGGTATCCAATAAGAGTCAGAGTGTCGAAGTCCCTGATTTTACAAATGGCGCCTGGCAAAAGGCTGAACCCTGGCCGGTGGTAAGTATTGATTAATCCCGGTTAAAGCCAGTTATTAAATATTGCTTAGTAATAATACTTCACCTTGTCTTCCAGGTCATCCTGGTCGTCTTTGAATTCCAGGAAACCATCAACAAATCCCAGAATCTGATTTTTAGAATTCGTTTGCTCAAAAACAGAGATATAGGTTTTTAAATCCTGTTGAATCTGCTTAAAGTATGCTCTTGAATTCATAATTGTTTTCATGGCTTCTTTTTCGGGCAAGAAAGCATAATCAAAAACATCGTGGTAACGCGGATGATTGTATAGATCAAGCTTTTCCTCTTCCAGGTCAGCAGCCTGTTCCTTCAGTGCCGATATGTAAATTTTCAATTTTTCATCGGTAAGCTTTTCCAGGTGTTCCGCTGTTTTGTGCACCCAAGCCATTTCCAGCTTTAAAAGCGCTGGCAGATCCTTCTGCTCATAGGCAGAAATGACCTTTTTCATTATTTCCTCTTTTTCAGCCTTTAGTGTTTCATCTGCTTCGGTATCGGGATGCAATACCTTGGCAAGCGCTATATAAATACTCCGGAAATTTTTGATTCTGGATAACTCTTTCAGCTTTAAAGCGGCAGCTTTGTCTTGTTGTTTCGGTGACTTTTTATTCTTTTTCTGTTGTTCCTTATCCATCTCCTGCGTATGTTCTATGTGGGCTTTCAGTTCGGCCTGCATTCTTGCAAATCCTTCAGGAGTGTCTTCAAAATCATCCGGGTTAATGTCTAATCCATAAACGTTGTTTAACATATCAGCCAGATCTTCTTTTGCTTCCTGTTGCTGAAACTCCTTTTCTTCCTGATAGGATGCTTCCGACCACTGATCATAGAATTTTTCCTGCTCTTTCGTAGGTTCTTTAATTGCAAATGCGCTATCACATATATCTACAATTACTTCCGCAATATGCGCCTGCTGTTTTTTTGTGAACTTTATTACTTTGGTCGCATTACCCAGTGTCATTGCCAGTTTAATATTGAAATCAGCATTCTTAACCTCGAGTGGCTTAATCTCTTTGCGATAATATTCGAGCAAACGTATCAGTTTCTCGTGCTCACTTTCAATATCATGCTCCAGCGTTTCAATTCGTTTAATCAGCTTATTAAACGTTTGCTGATTTTTTGACAAGGGCTTTTGACCTTTAACAACAATCTTTAATCCTTTTGCCTGGTTCTCTTCCTGCTCTTCGAAAAGCGATGTCTGCATTTACCGGATATTTTGTCAGTAATTTAATCTGTTAAAAACTCATTTTTTGCGATGATTTCAATGATTGGGATATCTTTTGTTCCGTTGCCAAAAATAGCCACTTTTCAGCAGAAGTGAATTAATACCCTGAATGTAAATTAACAAGCGGTATTTCTTTATAACTAATTTTTACGTATTGGTAGGTAGTAAAATTCACGATTTGTAGGTAGTAAGTCTTGCCGCAGTCTCCCTATTTTTGTAGCATCAATAATATCGCAAAAATGAAAATTTTATTCGTAAAGCAGGTAATCATTGCCTTACTGTTTATTCCGCCGGTAATATTCATGGCTTCATGCGAAGCAGTAGAAGAGCTCACGCTGACAGAAACCGAAAAAACAATAAAAACATTTACCGAAGGTGGAAACTGGAATGTTGATACCCTGGTTGGCAAAACCGATCTTTTCAGCGGCGGCAACAGTACCATAACCAGCGATACCACACACATAAACTACGGGACCATCGAATTTCAGAAACCCAACCAGACCGTGCCGGGATATGGTGCCGGGTTTATGATTCACCGCTATACCAGTAATGGTGTAAACCACATTGATACAGCTGCCTGGGTACCTTATAATTTCAATTCAGGAAGCGATGGAACAATTACTCTTTTCTTCTCTGAACCAGGCGATGATTTTGTGGTAAACGCCTATGATATGTTCCTGAACCTTGATAAAATGGAAGATAAGAAAATTATAATATCCGGATGGCGTCGTGAAACCATTCAGGGGGGCTCCGGTGGAAGTTATGGTACTTACCGGAGGTATCATCTGACCAGGTAAAGAAGGTAAATCTTTCAATTCTCTAAGCTCGTCATTCAAAAAGGAAGTTGGCAATAGGCAAAACGGCAGTTGGCAATAGGAAATTCAAGTAAAAAGTCTAAAGTTAAAAGCGATGAGAAGTGAGCGATGAGAAGTAAAAAGTAAGAGGTAAGAAACTCTGTCATTCGTCATTCGTCATTCGTACTTCGTTATTAGTCATTCGTAAATCGTAATCCGGAGCCCGGAAGTCAGGGCAATTCGTCATTCGTTATTCGTTATTCGTCATTCAAAAGGTAAGTTGGCAGTTGGCAAAGAGCAGTTGGCAAAAGGGCCTGAGGTTTCAATTCGGATGTCAGAGGTCGGATGTCAGAAGTGAGCGATGAGAAGTAAAAAGTAAGATGTAAGAAACTCTGTCATTCGTCATTCGTAATTCGTCATTCGTAAATCCCCTAAGGTCTGTAACCCACCGTCTGACCTACCACCACATGTTGTTCCGGTTTCAACCCAATCAGTAAGTGTAATGCTTCCCTGTCAACATATGCTCTGACAACCGTATTAAGTCCTTCTGAAGCGCAATACAGGTATACATTCTGTGAAATAAATCCCGTATTGATTCCTGAATAAAATTCCATATCCTTTTCTGAGGCCTTTTTCATCCGGCTGTAATCTGAAACAAAGATCAGGTTTACCGGGGCTGTTGCCACAAAATCCTGGCTGCCCGCGGCCGCACGATGGTCTCCCTCTTTAATCAACAGAAGTTTATGACTAGTCTCTTCATAAAGGTAAATTCCTGATTTAAGGAACACATATACCTGAACATCCTGCCAGTTCATGGCTGAAGGAGCCGTCCGTTTTCCACTCTCAGTGCGGTTGATACCGCAGGCTGCCCACAACAGGCCTGAAAGTTGTTCCAATGTCAGGTCTTTTTCGCTGAATTC